>SDWK01000993.1 GCA_004195335.1 Shewanella sp. | reverse complement strand
GTATTTCAATGAGACCACAATGGATCACGCGATTGAACTGAGAGGCATGATCTATACTCAACTTGGTTTGTACGTCGGTAGCTTAAATACTAAGTTAGTCGGACCGCATCCTAAATGGAGTTTCGAGATCGCGTTTACCCGTGAGGATTTCGATATGTTCCTGCCTTGGATCGACAAGAATCGCAATGGTTTATCGGTGCTGCTACATCCGGTGACGGGTGATGACCTCATGGATCATACTGAGTATGCGAGTTGGCTCGGTCAGCCGTTAACGCTTAAATTATCCATCTTCACCGCAAAGTGAGAACAACTCTAAGTGACACACCTTTGATTAAAAGAAGCCGATAAAAAAGGCTGAATATTTTATCTTTTCTACACTCTTGCACAAGCTTCCTCATTTCCTGCACATTCTGTCGTTATGGTGTCCCTAAGCTAGGGTTATCACTGCAAGGCAGGCGCTGACCTTAAGGACCTATTAATCGAGAGCAGTTAAATCGGCGGCTATGAAATCAAGAGCTGTTAAATCGATAGATTTTTGATTCTACATCGATGAAGTACATTAAGGAGCACCAAAATGACGTTCACCAGACAACACTCTACTCCAACTGTGAGCATTGCCTCTTTGAGCATTGCGTCGCTATTAGCTATCACCCTGAGTGGCTGTGGAAGTGACTCAAGCGAGGCCGATGAGGCTAATGCCCCCATAGTTCCCCCCACAAGTAATAACGCGCCAGTGGCTAATGCGGGTGTCGACCAAGCCGTTATCGCCACAGCAGTTGTCACCCTGGATGCCAGTGGCAGCTCGGATGCCGATGGTGACGCCTTAAGTTATCAATGGACATTTTCTTCACTTCCCGAGAACAGCGGTGCAGCTCTTTCAGATGCTAGCGGCATAAGTCCCAGCTTTAGCACTGACATAGATGGCAGTTATGTCATTGCATTAACGGTATCGGATGGGGTTAGTAATAGTAGTGTCGATACCGTCACCATTACCGCCGAGGCGGCTGACACTAACCATACGCCCGTTGCCAATGCCGGCGCCGATAGAAACATCACAACAAGAGAGCGCGTGACGTTAAATGGCAGTGCCAGCACGGATGCCGATGGTGACCCCCTAACCTACAGCTGGACATTAGATACTAGGCCATCTGGCAGCAATGCCAGCCTTAACAATTCAGGCACAGTTAACCCCGACTTTACCGCCGATATCGACGGCGAATACCAGGTGTCTTTAATCGTCAGTGATAGCAGTGAGATCAGCCTGGCCGATTCTGTGACCATCATCAGCACCAGCACAGGCTCGACCCCCGTCAACCGAAGCTATGCCATCGTCGATACCAATCAAAACCAGTGCTACGACTCATCATCCGGAGACACCACAAGCTGTATTGGCAACGGCTATGACGCCGACTATAGCGGTAATCAACCTGATTATACCCTCAGCGATGACGGGCTCATCGTTACCGATAATATTACCGGGCTTATCTGGCAACAGAGCAGCGATATCAGTGGTGACGGCTCGCTAACCAGTGATGACAAGCTTTATCAGAGTGACGCCGTAAGTTACTGCGACAATTTAAGCTATGGTGGCCTCGATGACTGGCGCCTCCCCAATATCAAAGAGGCCTACTCCTTGATCCAATTCAGCGGCAAAGACCCAAGCGGATACCAGGGCACGGATACCTCAGGTTTAACCGCTTTCCTCGATGATGTTTTCGATTGGGCCTTTGGTGATCTAGCTAACGGTGAGCGGATCATCGACGGCCAGTTTGCCACCAGCACCCTGTATGTCAGTACGACCATGAACAGTGATGTCACTATGTTTGGCGTTAACTTTGTCGATGGTCGCATCAAGGGATACCCCAGTGAAAGAGCCCCGTTTTACGTGCGCTGTGTCAGCGGCAACACAGATTATGGGGTCAATGAGTTTAGTGCTAATGGCGATCGAACCATAAGTGATGTTGCTACCGGTTTGATGTGGCAGCAAGATGATAGCGACTCAAGCAATTGGGACGATGCGGTAGCGCAATGCGAAGCCACTACAACCGCCTCGCACAGTGACTGGAGGTTGCCTAACGCCAAGGAGCTGCAGAGCATCTTAGATTACACGCGCTCGCCAGACACCCATAATCAGGCGGCTATCGATCCGATATTTAATGCCAGCTCATTTAAAAATGAAGCCAGTGAAGATGACTGGGGCTATTATTGGGCATCGAGTACCCATGCAAACAATAACGATAATGGCAGCAGTGCCACCTATGTCGCTTTCGGCCGCGCCTTGGGCTATATGAATGGCACTATCATGGACGTACATGGCGCAGGGGCTCAACGCAGTAATAGTAAAACCGCGGTATCTTCCACCGCAAGCGCTCAGTCAAGTACCGGAGCCAACGGCACCTTTTATTACCATGGGCCTCAGGGCGATATCTTACGGGATAACAACAAGGTCAGATGTGTACGTGATAGTGAGCCGAGCGATATTGCACTCGATAGTGAAGGCTATACCCTGTTTTCGCCGATGCAATCGACCGACACTTACCTGATAGACCAGCAATATAACACTCTGCACACTTGGCAGAGCGACTACCGCCCTGGCCTGTCTGTGTATCTGATGGACAGTGGCGAACTGTTACGACCGGGCGTAATAACCAATAAACCCGCCACGTTCTCGGGGCAATATGGCGGCAGCGCTGGTGTCATCGAGATATTGGATTGGAACAGCAATGTTATTTGGACCACCAGCTTGGCCACCGACGGCTATCTGAGCCATCACGATGTTGAGGTGCTGCCCAATGGCAATATTCTGGCCATTGTCTGGGAGGCTAAAACCGCCGATGAAGCCCTTGCTCTGGGCAGAACCAGTGTATCCGGCGATACCTTGTGGGCCGACGCCGTCTATGAAATTTGCCGGGCCAGTACGAGCAACAGTTGCACCGACGGTGAAATTGTCTGGCGCTGGAGTACTTGGGATCATGTCGTTCAGGACGTCGATAGCAGTATTAGCCAGACCTATGTTGCTAATATCGGCGAGCATACCGATAAGGTTGATCTGAACTTCTTTAACGGCTCAGGCTCTGCCGACTGGACCCATGTTAACTCGGTCGACTACGACAGCGCTGCCGACCAAATATTGATAAGCGTGCATAACTTCAGTGAGTTCTGGGTCATCGACCATAGCGATGCCAGCCAAGGCATAGTGAGCAGGACCGGCAATCCCTCGGCCCATGGCGGCGACGGCGCACAAACGTTGTTTGTTCAGCATGACGCCCAGTTTATTGACGATGGTACGCCGGGGGTCGGCAACATCTTGGTCTTTAACAATGGGGCCAATCGCCCCGAGGGTAACTACTCATCCGTCGACGAGTTTTGTTTTAATGGCGAGGACTGCACTCCCGGTGAGCTGGTTAACAGTTATAGTGAAGGGGTTTCAGGCGAATTTTATGCCGACCATATCTCGGGCGCCCAGCGACTGGACAACGGCAATACGCTAGTTTGTGAAGGCACCGAGGGACGTTTGTTTGAATATAACGCCAGTCATGAAGTCGTGTGGGAATATCAATATGGAGCAGAGATATTTAAGGCGACACGTTACAGCAGTGATTACTCTGGATTGGCAGAGTTAAATTAGCCTCTACAAAAGCTAAATAGATAGCTTATACCGATTGGCGTAATACCGATTGGTATAGGCCTCTAAAAAAAGGTACTTTTGTAATCGTTGCTGCTCGTTATATCTGTACCTTGTTGTTACGAGCTACTTTTGTTTAAAAAATTTGGTTTAACTACAAACCCGGCATAAACATGGTCATATGATGAAATTTAAGATTAAGCATAAGTTATTTTTTGCCATCATCACGGCTAATATCTTTATCGTGCTTGGTATTTATATCCTCAGTAGCCTCTCTTTTGGCAGCAGCTTTCGTGAATACCTGGATGCCAACCGCGAAAAAGAGTTAGCCCCGCTAGTCGACGCCGTGGCCAAAGAGTACCAAAAGCAGCAGGATTGGCACTGGCTACGGGAACGCGGCAGGTCTACCTGGCGAACACTTATCACGACCTATTATGTGCCGAGAAACAACAATCCAGACCGGGTACAAAATCGGCTGCAAGCACCCGATGGTGAACGGCCACCAAGGCTAAGACCAGAAAGTCGACCAGAAAACCGGCCGATTGATCGTAGAGCCCCACAGCCGAATCTAGCCCATGATGCTCCACGCCTCAGGCCACCCGTCATTTTTGTCGCCGACAAAGATCATCAATTGCTGCTGGGGCGGAAGGATAAGACAGATACCCTCAACTGGATAGCCATCACGCTGGATGAGCAAACTGTTGGATACTTGGGCTACCATAGAACCACCCATATCACCTCGAAGCTCGACCAATTGTTTGTCGAAAAGTTAAAGACCAATTTAATCTGGATAGTTATTTTCGTCATCTTAATATCAGCGCTTATCGCCCTTATCCAGAGCCGGTTTTTTGTAAAACCTATTATTACACTCAGCAATGCTACCCATAAGATCAGTAAGGGCGAGTTTACCACCCGCATCACAGTGTCGAGCGATGATGAGATTGGCGAGCTGTGCCGGGACTTTAATCGTCTGGCAAAATCACTCGAGCGTAACTTGAAGGCTCGTCAACAATGGATAGCCGATATATCCCATGAACTCAGAACCCCCGTCGCTATCTTGCAAGGGGAGTTAGAAGCGCTTCAGGATGGCATTCGCGACTACTCGGCCGAATCGGTAAACTCCCTCTACCAAGAGGTTAAGCGGTTAGCGTTTCTCATTAATGACTTGCATGAGTTGTCTATGTCAGACATGGGCGCGCTGAGTTATCGCTTCGAAAAAGTCGACCTCATTGAGGTTTTAGATCAGGTTGTCGAGAGTAAAAAAGACAATATTGTGAGTGTAGGCTTTAGCATCGAACGCATGTGTGAGCAGGATGAATTACTGCTTAAAGGCGATGAGCACCGCCTAAATCAACTGTTCCTGAATCTGCTCAATAATAGTTTGGCCTATAGCGACCCCAATGGCAGGATCGAGATAACGGTTAAAACAGAGGGTCCAAATGCCATCATCAGCTGGAGTGATACGCCACCCGGGGTGACACAGGATCAGCTGGCTCAACTGTTTGATCGCCTCTATCGCACCGAAACATCGCGAAATCGAAATTCGGGCGGTTCGGGTATAGGTTTATCCATAGCGAAAAATATCGTCGAGGCCCACAACGGTACCATTACAGCCAGACTTTCAACCTTAGGTGGCGTGACATTCGATATCACGCTTCCGCTCAAATAACTCTTGTAACTAATGCTAGTAACTAACAGCAATAACTGATGACAGGCACCAAGATGAACAGAGAAGCAGCGAAACACATTTTGATTGTTGAAGACGAGTTGAAAATCGCGCAGCTGCTGGCCGACTACCTTGTCAGCTCATCCTTCGAGCCACATCAACTTCACCGCGGCGATCAGGTGCAAGCCTGGTTAGCCAGTCACCCCTGTGACCTGATATTGCTGGACCTTATGTTACCCGGACTCGATGGTTTGGAGGTGTGTAAACAGATCCGCCAGCATTCAAACATCCCCATCATCATGATCACGGCCCGCGTCGAGGAGATTGACCGCCTTATCGGCTTAGAGCATGGGGCAGACGACTACATCTGTAAGCCATTTAGTCCGCGCGAAGTTGTCGCGCGAGTCAAAGCAGTGATACGCAGAGTCATCAATCAAACATCTTTGAACACCGATGGCATTCAACTCAGTGAACAGGGCTTTAAAGTGTCTAAATCCGGTGTTCAATGTGAATTGACTAAAGTCGAGTTTTACCTGTTTAGTGCCATGTTCAAACAACCCGGACGAATATTTTCAAGGGACCAGTTGATGGATATCATCTACGATGACCGCCACATCGTCAGTGACAGAACCATAGACAGCCATATAAAAAAGGTACGTAAGAAGATTGCCTCTATCGGCATAGAGGAGAGCGCCGTTCACTCTGTGTATGGTGCGGGCTATAAATATGAGTAAGACACGCTCTAATTAAATGTCTGACTATATGCCTGACTCGATTAACTTTGAGTTGTTACCCCCATTATCACAACTTATATTACAACTCTGACCTGAGATTTTTACTCTCAATAAGTAGCCGGTACAGGCATTGTGCGGCGGGACCAGTTTTGGCACCTTTCGGTAAGGTTAAATGCATGGGTACCTGATAGCGTTCGGCATTCTCCACTTTTAAAATCAAGATATTATCCATATTTCGGCAGTTTAACAGGTGCTCCGGCAGACGGCAAAATCCAGCGCCCTGCTCAACGGCTTGCCAAGCATGATCAAAATTATCTACCGTAATACGCTGACGAGACTTAAGCCAACCGACATCTTGTTTAGCGTCTTCTTTTCCACTGCCGTCACCTAAATCTCTGACGACGATTTGGCAGCTTGTGGTGAAGTCCGCCGAACACAAGTGCTGCTTACCTGCAAGCGGATGAGTTTTGGCCACCACAGGCAACATGGTCACAATACCAAAGGCCTCACAGGGATAGTTAGTCACAGGCAGAGTCACGATAGAGATATCGGCGAGTTCATCGGTCACCATCTGCGTCGTTTTAGACAGTGAGGTTTCGACCACCTGAATAGAAGTGCTGCTATTTTGCTTCAGATAATCCGCCATAGGTTGATATAACCAGCTGCGATCACAGAGGTGATCGATGGCAATGGTTATCTGCGACTCTATTCCTCTGGCAAGTTGTGTACTTATCTGTTCCAGTTCCCTCGCCTGCTCCAGCATGGAGTCTGCCCGGCGAAGCAACACTTTACCATCATCGGTGAGCACGGCTCTGCGGCCTTTAACCTGCACCAACGAGACGCCTAACTGCTCCTCCAGCTTTTTTACCGCATAGATGAGCGTAGTGTGGCTCTTGTTCAATCGAATCGATGCAGCCTGAATGCTGCCGGCGCGATCAATTTCATACAAGGTTAGCCATTGATCTAGGGTGGTCTTCAATCTCACTGTCAGTTTTCTCCACACTTAACCGCAATTTTATGAACTTTTATGTTCAATTTATACAGGTATTATTACCCCTATACCAGAGAGCAGCAGAACATATTTCAAGCCTCTGCCCTCACGTTGAGCAATTTAGCTAAATTTTTATTGGAGAACAGAGATGCAAAAATTACTACAGGTCGATTTTGGTTTTAAG
>SDWK01000990.1 GCA_004195335.1 Shewanella sp. | reverse complement strand
CCCAGGCACTATCACCTATCAGGGGAATAAATTCTGGAATGGAGATACCTGCGAGAGTCATTGGCCGAAGTCAGAGTATCCAGTGTTGTTCTCAAGTTACAAGGCGACAGTACGCTCTAATTATGCGGTAGCTTATAAGCGTATTGCCGAAATTAGCCCGACTAACTTTGTTTACATGAACCAAGATACCGCCAGTGAGCAGGGCTTAAACGACGGCGATAACGTAAAGTTAATTACGGCGAACGGCAAGCCTGCTGTTGGTCTGTTGCAGACAGATTCGGGTGTGGCTAAAGGTGCTGTGTGTGTGTCCCATGGGTTTGGACATGCAAAAGGTTTTGGCGCTGACGACCGTGTTATCAATGGTAAGTCAGTACCGGGACTTAAGGAGCGTGCCGGAGGCGTCGCGATCAATCAAATGATCCCGTCTGATCCAACCCGTAACGCCAAGGCCAGCATGCTCAACGACTACTGGACTGGTGCCAACTGTCGTCATGGTGTGCCCGTTCGTGTTGAGAAAGCATAAAGGCAAATGAGACGTAGCCCTCCTTCAGACGTGTCTGTTAGGAGGGTGATTGCTGGTAGTAATACTTTGTGGAGTATGAACCTGATGATTTCCGTTTCAGGCTCCCACCCGTAACACAAAGGCAAGCATGCTCAACGGCTATTGGACAGGTGCCAACTGTCGTCACGGTGTACCTGTTCGTGTAGAGAAGGCGTAAAGGCAATTGAGAAATAGTCCTCCCATAGACCTGTCTGTTGGGAGGGCGGTTGCTGGTAGTAATACTTAGTGGAGTATGAACCTGATGATTTCCGTTTCAGGATCCAACCCGTAAAGGCAGTTTAGTTTTAATCATTATCAACATACTCTTTGCAGGTAAGCCAGCAAAGAGACGATGACTTTGAAGGGGCACAAAATGGATGGTGCCGCTAAAAGTTGTTAAAGAGCATTCCAAGTTCATCAAACCTAACCACATCACCTTTTTTGGTTCCCTCTATAGCGGTTTGCTCTAGAGGGTCTTTTTTTGTCTGAACTTTTCCTTTCCTGCTAATTTTATCCAAAACAGTGTTTGTTCATGTTGAATTGAGTTTCAAGATGAGTGTCTTAAACCGATCGATTCAAGTCATTCAGTTTTAATTTATTTCTCTGTGCTAGTCTCTTTCACTTGTGAATAGACGGATAGACAAATTGAAGGAGAAAATAATGAAAACAACAAAATACTCACAGTTTGGTTTGTTGGCGGCTTCGGTATCTCTGCTCTCAATGCCTGTATTGGCAACGACTCCAGAGCAAAATGCGTTTTTTGATAGTATTGCATCGCATTGTGGTAAAGCATTTGAGGGAAGAGTCACCGCTGGCAACAGTGCTGATTCGGCGTTTAGTGGGAAATCATTGATCATGCATGTTCGTGAGTGTAGTGACAGCGAACTTAAAGTGCCATTTCATGTGGGTGATGACCACTCCCGTACCTGGGTTATCACCAAAACCGAAACAGGACTCTTGCTTAAGCATGATCACCGCCATCAAGATGGCAGTGAAGATAAGGTGACCATGTATGGTGGAGATACTGTCGATAAAGGCTCTGCTACCGAGCAATCTTTCCCTGTCGATGCGTTTTCAATTCAGAATTTTAACGAGAATGGCTTGAGTCAGTCAGTGACGAATGTGTGGCACATGTATATCAAGCCAACAGAGTTCACTTATCGCCTAACCCGTGATAAGAGGGATTTCAGAGTCGATTTCGATCTGACTAACCCTGTCGCACTGCCGCCAACGCCTTGGGGACATAAGTAATATCAGTTTACTAGGCCCTAGTTCCTAGATTCTAGGGCCTTACTTTTCTACTTCTCTTCGAAGGTAAATGATTGTCCCGCAAGGGCCGCTTCAAACATCAGGCCACCTTTCGCTAATGTGTATACTGCCATCCCGTTGATGTAGGATGCTTTTGCTGCGGCTTTACCTGCGCTGCTGGAATTACCTGTGGTTCCGGCTTGGGCGTTAGCCCCTATGGTTATCGCCACAGCAGAGGCTTGAGCCCCAAATTCGAAACTGCCACTGGTAAAATCATTATAGGATTTGGCATCTTTAAAGAAGATGATCTCGCTGTAGGCCTGACCGCCAATCTGAAAGCCCAGAGATAGCTGAGAGAGGCTGGTATCCCCCTTGTAGCTATTCCCCTTATAAACACGCCCTTTGCCGTAGGCGGCACCGATCCCAAACCCACCTTTTCCTACCGTAGGAAATAGGGCATATCCATAGGCATTATTGAAGAATTTGTGGGTGTCACTGGCTTGTTTAAAGTTGGCAATTGCATCGGAATAACTGTCATCGGCAGCGGCAACTTGGGTCGCGAAAATGCTGGCGATAAAACAGGTTGCGATAGAGATGGCTGAGATGAATTTTTTCATTTTTGACTCCGTTTTAAAAGGGGTGCAATGATACCCGTTTCAGTAGTTCAATTAGCATACGCATCAAAGTGTGATAAATGAATGGTTAGAAATGAAAAAGCGCCAGTTAAGGCGCTTTTTTACTTGATGGTCAGCTTAGGTTCAGTGATTCATTGAACAAAGCGTTAATCGATAGCTTTGCCGAGGACGTAGTGATTAAACCATTTTTGGTCCCACTCCATCTTAGCTTTTCTGTGTTGATACTTACTCAATCCATGACCTTCGCCTGGGTAAACAATCAACTCTACCGGTACATTGAGATAATGCTTGAGTGCACGATATAGCCCCTGTGCATGCCCGGCTGGAACGCGGTGATCATTCTCACCAATATGGATAAGCGTGGGGGTTTTTATCTTGTCGGCATGGGTGAGTGATGAGCCATGAGTGTAGGCTTCTGGTTTCTCCCATGGGAGGCCTTCCATGAAGTTGACCACGTGACCCGGTGTGTCTTCCAGCATCCACTGCAGGCGTTGATCGAATACACCTGCGCCTGAACTTGCCGCCTTGAAGCGCTCATTGGTACTGATCAAAGCATTAGTGAGGTAGCCACCGTTGCTCCAGCCCATGACTGCCATCTTATCGCCATCGACAATCCCTTCGCCAATCAAGTGATCGACACCAGCCATGATGTCATTGACCTCGATGACATGTTCCTGACCCACGAGTTCGGTGAGAAACTTATCGCCATACCCGGTTGAACCACGATAGTTTGGCGACAGTAATGCCCAGCCATTAGCGGTAAATGTAGAGCGGCCGTAAGACCTGTGTTGCAGGGCATAAGGCGTTGCTGAGGTAGGACCACCATGGATCTGCACAATCAATGGCAATGGGCCATCTTCTTTCTTATATCCCGCAGGGAGATCTAAGATGCCTTCGACAGTGCTGCCATCGGCCGCCTTCCATTTAACGATAGATATTTGTGGCAGGATCCAGCTATCGACCTGAGGATTGATATTGGTAACGCGCTTAAATTTAGCACGCTTACTATCGGCATCGGCAATGAACATATCTGAGAAGTGGTCCAGCCCATTATGGCTAAATGCTAACTTCTTGCCATTGTGGCTAAAGCTGTAGCTACCGATGACAAGATCGCTATTCACGACCGTTCTGGTATCTCCCTGCTTGCCGTCTTCGATTTCAGTACAAAAGAGCTTTACCCGGGCGTGGTCGGCACCGCGGTAACAGAGTTCATCACTGTTTGGGCGCCAATGAATATCTGCCGAGTTTAGCGTTACATCACCGATGCGCGTCACTTCAGTCAGTGACTTAGTCTTAGTATCGGAGACGAATAGCTTGCCTGGGTGGCCATCGAAGTCGATACGAAAGGCGAGCTGTTGGTTATCTGAGTGCCAATCGAGCCCGAGTAGCCAGCCATAGGGAGATGGAGCCTGTTCGCGCCATGCCGTATCTTCCAGCACCTCATTGGTCTTGCTTTGGGTATTATAAATTTCGATATCAGACCAACCTTCAAGATTGACCAGCTCGTTATCTGATGTCGTGATCCGGGCAACTTTATTGCCATCATCGCTGACACTGAACTGCCATACGACTTTGTCATCATCCAGGATAAGTTGCTGTTTGAAGTGTTGCAGATCTAGCTTATATAATGGGTTGGTTTTTCTTTCACCATGAGCGTATTTCGGCGCGCTGTGGCCTGCACGCATTGAAGCCCACTCGTCTTTGTCTTTGACCGTTTTACTGCCTAAGAAATAGAGGGTATTGCCATCGGGACTGAGTGAAAATGAACTGACGCCTTCAACCTCTTTGGTAACGGGCACGGCGTCACCGCCATCTCGGTTGATACGAAAGACCTGACTCTTACCATTGTAAGGGGCCTTCTTGTCTTCATGGGTCACCTTGCCAATATAATAGATATATTGACCATCGGGGCTCCATTGTGGACTAGATTCACTCTCGTTGGTGAAGGTTAGGCGGGACGTTTTTTTATTTTTGGTATTAACCTGCCATAGATCTCGTTGGGACTTATCAAGCTCTTTATCCCAGCGAGTTTCGAGCCAGACAGCCTGTTTTCCGTCGGGACTTAACTGTACGTTACTCATTCCCCCAATATCGAAAAAATCATCGGTGGTGATTTGATGAGTTCGCTGTGCGTCTAACGCGTTTGCGGAGCCACCTAAAAAGAGTCCAGCCGAAATCACGGCCAACACGGTGAGTTTATTTGCCCTTCCCATCTTCATCCCTCTCATTTTATTTTTGATGTTGAAACTCTGACTCTCTGGTCGGAGATTCAAATCTTATGTATTTTGGTCAATACATTAGCGCAAACGTCGCCCTCATTGCTACGACAATTAGTATTTTTCGTGATGCTGAAAAGGGTTAAAACAGATAGTCTTACTCGCTGAAATATGGGCATAGACGATCCCCTAAATAAAGAGTGTGCTCAGGCAGGTTTTCGAGGCTCAGGCCTTGGGGCAGCAAACTTGCCCCTGGCATGGCGTATTTCTGGTTCAGGCGTTTTTTGCCGCCCATTTCTTGCCGATAATCAAGACTGGGGCGAGGACGAAAAGGGAGAGAATAAACCACTGAAAGTTATTGCCTCCGGCGACGGCTGCGGTTTGGGTCTGTAGCTGACCAGACAACAGACTAGCGACTCGGGCCGGAGTTGCCTCCAGCATGCCATGGTTGAGAACCTCAACCATGGCTGCCTGTTGCCGGATGAAGGCCGGGTTGTCCGAATTAAAGTTTTCCCCTAGTACACTCAGCACTCCCGAAGCCTCCTGGCTCATCATGCGAGAGAAGAGTGCCATTCCTCCTAGACCGCCCAGGGTTCGAAAAAGATAGAAGTAAGCTACGCCCTGGGGAATATGCTCCTTCTTGAAGCTGGAAAGAATAGAGATAGATACTGTCACATTGAGCAAGCCGACCCCAAAACCGCGTAATATCAGCGCTGGTAGCAGGTCGTTGGCGCCACTTGCCGCATTGCTACTGGAGAGGAACACGCTGGAAAGCACGATCAGCAAGACCCCGATGGGAACCACGGCATCGGCCTTTATTTTGGGGTGATTGCTGACCCAGATACTGACCAGAAGTCCCAGAAACATACTGGCGAAGGCGGGCAGCTGAACCCACCCCTGTTCGCTGTGGCTGTATTTGAGCACGCTGCCGAGATAAACCCCAATCAGCATAGAGGTGCCCAGTACGGCGAACCCGGCGAGGGCGGCGTTGTACATGTAGACCTTGTTCTTATTGGGGCTTAACACGTCGGAGCGGATAAATTCACCCCGTCCCCACTGTTTCTTGATGGCGAGTACACACAGAAGTGAGAGGGCAGCGGTACCCAGAGCTAGGTTAATGACGATCTGGCTGTCAAACCAGTTATAGAATTGGCCACGCATCAGCAACAAGACCGCTCCCATGATGGCGGCGGACAAGAGGCCTGCCTGAAGCCAATTGAACCTGACGGGGAGCACCTTGTCTTCGCCATGGAAGGGACGCAGCCATAGCCAGGCCAGCAAGATGATATATAGGCTCGTTTGAGCGGCGAATAATAGCTGCCAGAGCCCACTTTCGGCCAGCTCTGCCAATATCCAAGGGTAAACCCCCATAGGAATAAGAGTCGTCATCAGCATCATGCAGCCTTCGGCCAGTGCAATATCCTTGAGGGATAGATTGCGTAGTACAAGTACCTGTACAGCAACCAGCATAGCACTGGCTGCCACTCCCAATCCGGCCCAAGCCAGAAAGTGCGCCGGCACCTCAGTGGTAAACCCCAGTATCAAGTTGCTAACCAGACCGAGGATGGTCCCACCCATGAGTAGCGCCACGGCACCGATACGATATGCCAGCCAGGATGCGAGTGGCAGGACGAGCAGCTGTGCCAGAACATAGAGAATATTCAGCCAAGAGGTATCGTCGGCTGATAACCCGAGTGCACCGGCTATCTCGGCTGCGCTGGTATTATAAACTGCCGAGGTAATGCCGAAGGGGATCATGGCTAGGGTGACCAGTAGTATAAGTTCATGGCGGCGGTTCATCGCTTACTCCTCCAGGCCAAGCTCACCAGAATCACTTTCGGTATCGATCGTAACTTCTGCCGAAAGTCCGGGGACGACACGCCCCTGAAACTCTACGGGGATCTCGAGTTGGATCTTTACCGGCACGCGTTGAACCACCTTAACGAAGTTGCCGGTGGCGTTGTCGGGTGGCAGCAGGCTGAATTGGGCCCCGGTGGAGGGAGAGGTACTGCTTACTCTGCCCTTAAACTCAGTGCCGGGGAACATGTCCAATAACACCTCGACCTCTTGTCCGGGCTTTATATGAGTCAGCTGAGTCTCCTTATAATTGGCTTGCACCCATAAATTATCGATAGGCACTATGGCCAGCACGCCGGATCCTGCCTTAACGAATTTGCCTAGCTGTAGTGAGCGATTACCGACAAGCCCCGTAATGGGGGCCAGTATCTGCGTGTCTTGTAACTCTAGTTCACTCAACTCCAGCGCCGCACGGGTTTGCTGCGCTTGTGCGACAATTTGTGCGCGCTCGGTTTGTAACGTGATTAGCTGAATTCATAGGTTGCACGAGCGACCTCAAGATAGGCCGCTGTCTCGTCGATTTTGACGCGTTGCAACTCGGTTCGGCTACGGTTGTTTTCTAAGGACGCTGCGGCCATGGATTGAGCCGCTCGGGATTGCTCCCGGCGGGCAAGGTAATCCCGGGGATCGATTATGGCCAGAAGGTCACCGGCTTGAACGAGTTGATTATCGGTGACAAAAATCTCGGTGATCCTTCCGGAGGCTTCGGCACTTATCTGAGTGATCTCGCCATGGACATAAGCATTGTCAGTCTTAATGCTATCTGCGTTGGCCATAAAGGTGTTAACGGAGGCTCCTGTGGTGGTTATTAGTGCCAGCGCAATAACGATTGCCTTAATTTTTGTATTCATGATACCTCTCTTTAACTTGGTTATCGTACCGTACTGGACAGTACGATAATGATTTGTTATAAATAGATCAAGCTATTTTTTCACCACCGAATCAGAAAACGTTTGTATCTCGGGTGTGGGTAGCGGTTGGAGAACGGGCATTTGGAGGTGAAAGCCCGGGCATAAATTGCATGATATGCGAAGAACTGTTTTAATTAAGGCTCAGAATAAGAGGTACTGGAATGCGTCCATCCACGCTGAAAAAGCAACAAAAAATCATAGAGGTAGCGACTAAGCTATTTTTCGAACAAGGTTACTCCGAGACCAGTTTAGATCAGATCATCGAGCTCTGTGGCGGCTCGAAACAGACTCTCTATAGCTACTTTGGTTGCAAGAGGGGGATATTGATTCAGGTTATTACCCACTGTACCGAAGAGGTTGGCAACGCGTTTCAGTTCGATACAGAGAGCGATTACAGCCTGTCGGAGCAGCTATCTCTTTTCGGCTATGAATATCTCAAGGCATTATGCTCTCAACCTATCATCGATATGTATCGCATCATAGTGACGGAAGCGCGCCGTGACAGAGAGTTGGTCGAATTTTTCTTGTCTCGTGGTCCGCATCGCTTCTATGACAGACTCAGCGAATTTTTACGGAGTCAGGCACAGCAGGGAAAAATCATCCTTGAAGACCCCGCACTGACAAGCGCTCAGCTTATGGGCTTGCTCAGAGGAAACTATTTTCAGGATGTGGTGCTGGGCATGGATATCCCGACTGATGAAGAGATGAAACAATACTCAGTTCTGGCGGTAAGGTGTTTTTTACAAGGTTATGAAGCCAAGGATTGAATCGGCTTCCAGTGTGTCAGCTAATTGTGCTTTTTCCTCTTGTATCAACTGCTGTAGATAGTTGAGCTCTTCAGAGTTGAGGAGTTGGTTGAGGGTTTTAAGGAGTTCTGAGTTAAGCTCTTAACAGAGGTGAATAGCCCTAATGTCATCGTCGATTAGAGCTGTTGTTAGGCGAATATTCAGGGCTGGTTAGTCGTGACTTTTTCTGTTTTTTCGAATATGTCGATTAGAACATTCGACTGGTACCGTTTCAGGAACAGGGGTGCGTGCAGAAAACAGGTGCCGAATAGCCATGATGGGGTGTGGTAGCAGCATCTTAGGCCCCGAGAAAATCATGATCTCTCTCGCCTTAGCCTTCATATGAGGCTTATAGCAATGTACCGGGCATTTATTACAGGTGGGTTTTATCTCACCATACGGACATCTGTCCAAGCGTGTGTGGGCGTACTCCAGAAATTCCTGACACTCCTGACACTCCGACCCCTTGTTATGGTGAGCTTTACAATAGATCTCAACCATAGCAAGGATGGTGTTGTACTCACGTAATAATTTTCCACTGAGTAGTTGATGCTCTGCCATTATTATTTCCCACCACTTAACCTTAAAACTGACACTATGAATACATTAAGGGCTCTACTTTTACGTTTCAGCGTTCGCCTCTAACCATTTACATAGATCACGTTTTAAATACCCTAGTAATTTACTAAGGTACTCTAACGTTTGAGGCAACTTGAGACAAAATAGAATGTGTAAAGTATGAAGGGTTGCACAAAAAAGAGTGAATAATTTATCTCTGGTCGCACTTTACTCTTTTCGCTAACAAGGGGGGGATTGACCTATGGTGTGCACTATATGTGCATAACCTTAGTCGCATCCAGTGTCCATTGAGTTAACTTGCCTAAGGTGCCTATATTTGCCCCTTCGATGAGCATCTCTTGCGAAATTCCGCGTCCATCGGCACAGGTTTTACATAAGGATACCGGGACGTGCTGCGCGATTAGAATGTCCAACATCTGCTGAATGTTATAACTCAGATCTGGTGTTACCTGTTTTTTCACTGCACCGTAGACAGCATCAGCCATTAAAAATATTTTTAAATTAATAACTTCAGTTTCCTGCTCTTTGAGCGCGATAGCGATACGCAAGGCATTAAAAAATCTTTCACTTCCATAGGGGCTTTCATGGGCTACGATGAGGATATTTTGCATCTGTAATGTCGATATCTGAAAAAATGCAGTGTAGCAAAATTAAATTTTTTGGAATAGAAGGTATGTCACAAGGACAAAATTGCCATAAAAGTTGTTTTATTTTGATACAGAGTTGAAAAATAGATATAAA
>SDWK01001022.1 GCA_004195335.1 Shewanella sp. | reverse complement strand
GATAGTCTGTTACGAATATTCGATATATCTAAACTTAGATCTTTATCTAGGTTTTATTGACTTAATTGACGTAAACTGCTTATTTAGCATATTCTTGTATTTACATTAAACTGTCGAGGAACATAGGCATGGCTCTGATTGGTAAGCCTAAACCGGATCCTACTTTGGAATGGTTTTTATCACACTGTCACATTCATAAGTACCCAGCCAAAAGCACTTTGATCCACGCTGGTGAAGAATCAGACACGCTTTATTACATCGTTAAAGGTTCTGTCGCTGTTTTGATCAAAGATGAAGAAGGCAAAGAGATGATCCTCTCTTACCTTAATCAAGGCGACTTCATCGGTGAGCTTGGTTTGTTTGAAGAACAATCCGAACGAACTGCTTGGGTTCGTGCTAAGCAACCTTGTGAAATTGCAGAAATATCTTACAAGAAATTTAAGCAGCTTATTCAGGTTAACCCTGAAATTTTGATGAAGCTTTCTTCTCAGATGGCATATCGTCTGCACAGCACCAGCCAGAAAGTCGGTGATCTTGCATTCCTTGATGTCGCTGGAAGAATCGCACAGACATTATTACATTTGGCAAAACAGCCCGATGCGATGACTCACCCAGACGGCATGCAAATCAAGATCACTCGTCAAGAGATTGGTCAAATTGTTGGTTGTTCACGTGAGACTGTGGGACGTATTCTTAAGATGCTTGAAGAGCAAAGCCTGATCCAAGCTCACGGTAAAACAATCGTAGTTTACGGCACACGCTAAGCTAACATTAAGTTAGATTTAAGACAGCTTCGATAAAGTGGCCTGAGATAATCTCAGGCCATTTTTTTTGGAGATAATATTAATGACAAGGGCACTGTTTATTAGCTTTTTAGCTCTTGCGACCTTAATGCCAATGACAGGTCACACATCCGCTCTGATTGAACTAGAACATTATGAAGCTAAACAATTGGTTAGCTCAGGGAAAATTCTCTCCCTCGATGTTACTCTCTCTAAAATCAAGCATTTCTGCTATGGCAAACTGATCGATGCGCACCTTTATCGTGAAGAGGGTAAATGGCGTTATGATTTGCAAATTAAGGCGCAACGTGGCCAAATCATTGATCTGAGTCTGGACGCTAGCAACGGACAGCCCGATCCCTATAAATCGTTGCCCAATGACTGCAGAGCTTTTGAAAATTAGTTCAAAAATCCATTTGTGTCACGATACCATTTGATGACAGGTTAATATGAAACTACTGCTCGTTGAAGATAATGCACTACTCGTTGTAGAACTCGAAAAACAACTCAAACAAGCTGGATACGTTACTGACGTAACAGATAAGGCTGCTGAAGCCGACTACCTGCTAAAAGAGACCAATTACGATTGTGTGATCTTAGATATTGGCCTGCCCGATGGTAATGGGCTGGAGCTACTCGAACGCTGGCGCAATCAAGGCATAAATACACCCGTTATCATGTTAACGGCGCGAAGCCAGTGGCATGAAAAAGTCGAAGGCTTTAATGCCGGGGCCGATGATTACCTAGGTAAACCTTTTCATACCCAAGAACTGCTGGCAAGAATACATGCGCTCATTCAACGTGCTCACGGCAAAGCAAGCTTGCCATCGAAAGAGCTGAGTTTCTCAGGAGTCGTACTCGACGAAAACCAACAATCTGTGATGGTTGGGTCGAACTTATTTGAGCTCACTGCGATGGAATTTCGGTTGCTCAAGATATTTCTGATGTCACCACAGAAACTGCTCTCAAAATCTCAGATCACAGATAAACTCTATCAATTCGATGATGAAAAAGAGAGTAATGTCGTAGAGGTATATGTCACCCACCTACGTAAGAAACTCGGTAAAACGGCCATAGAGACACGACGTGGACAAGGTTATATCTTTCACGGCATCAGAGAATGATATCGATTCGAACTAAGCTCAGCCTCTGGCTTACGGGCTTAGTCATCATATCGACGGCCGTTGGCATTATCTTTTTCGAGTCGATGTTGAGACAGGCATTTCACGATTCGATTATCGCCAGATTACAGGAAGATATTGAGCAAGTTATGCTGGCGACTCACCTTCAAGGAGAGGAGCTAAGCATAGATCAAAGCCAGCTATCAAGCTTCTATAAACCGGTTTTTTCAGGTCGTTATTATCAACTCAACCTGCCCGACCAGGAGATCCGCTCCCGTTCTCTCTGGGATCAAAGACTCGATATTGAGCCTCTTAAAAAAGGGGATAGCCGAGTGTGGCAAACTAAAGGGCCACAAAATCATGATATTCAACTCCTCTCTATCGGACTCAGTTCCGACTCTCTCAATGTCGGTGCCACCTTAACCGTTGCACAGGACTTAAGTATTGGCCGAAAAATTTTCACTCAAATTTATGGCACCAAATTGAGTGTCAACCTGGCGATGTTATTAACCATGATTGCCGGAATTTTTCTGGTATTGAGACAATCATTTAAGCCAATTAACCATATGCAATCGGCCCTCTCAAAACTGAGAGAGGGAGAGATAACCTCATTGGAGCTCAATAAAATCCCTCCCGAGCTGCAGGGATTAGCCTCGACCTACAATGAACTGTTGCAATACTCCAGCAAACAGCTCGAAAGAAGTCGCAACAACATTGGCAATCTAAGCCATGGATTAAAGACTCCATTAGCGGTGATGCAGCAACAAGTTGAAGCTCTGGGACTCAAAGAGCCCGAGGCGGCAATAGCCCTTCAAAAACAGTTGGACTTAGTCCACAAGATGATAGAAAGGAAACTCGCGGCCGCTCGGATCACCGGAGATATGTTACCGGCGGCTCAGATGCAACTTCCCAAAGATTTAGACGACCTCTGCCAGACATTGAGCAAGGTGCATTTTAACAAGCAGATACAATGCAATATCCATATTCCGGAGAAACTGCTAAGACTGCCTCTTCATAGAGAAGATGGTATGGAACTCATCGGTAACCTACTCGATAACGCCCATAAATGGGCTAAGTCACGGGTGGAGATCCGCGCAAGCATTGAAGGTGATGCCATCAGCCTCATCATAGAAGATGACGGTCCCGGTGTCGCGAGCAAAGAGCTAGCTCTACTGACCAGTCGTGGTAAACGCTTAGATGAAGCCACCATGGGACATGGATTGGGTCTTTCCATCGTCAAGGACATAGCAGAACAGTATAAGATAGAGTTGCTATTTACCCATAGCGAACGATTAGGGGGGTTAAAAGTCAATTTAACGTTCTAATACCAATCGTTATAACAGAGTCGATTCCGAGCTCTGCCTAGTCCAAAGTCACTTGACGCTTGACGCTTTTTATTAAGCCAGTTGGTACTCCCAACTGGCTTTTTTATGTCTGGAACATTTATGCCACACCCCATGGATGGATAGGTGTAGTATTTATGTCTGGAACATTTATGCCACACCCCATGGATGGATAGGTGTGGTATTTATGTCTGGAACATTTATGCCCCCCACAACTGCCATGGATGGATAGGTGTGGTATTTATGTCTGGAACATTTATGCCCCCCCACAACTGCCATGGATGGATAGGTGTGGTATTCATTCATGGAGTTGTCTCCCCCCTGAGATAGATTGACACTTGCAATCCGAATGTATCATTAGTCATCAAGAGGCTACAGCCCCTTCAGGAGAGACTAAGTCACACGATTCACCTCTATGCCAGTTTGCTCATAAATACTTCCCTATCAACCGGATAGGGCCTTCAGCTATATAAGAGCCAACGCGCTGAACAGGCAAGACATTTCCCATATCCATATTGATGCCGGGAGCATCACAGGCCCATGGCCTCTTCTTGAAAAAGACAGACATAAGTGTTCTGACTGCCAGGGTCTAAAGCGTTCCCTACGCTTTTAAGACATTTCCCATATCCATATAGGTCAGAAGCAGGAATGCCAACAAATGTACGACTGAATGGAATCAGGAGGTAGAGTAACGCAGGACGCAGTTACCGAGGGAACATTTGTGGCCAGACGCAACGTCTGTTTTATGCCTTGACCCACAGGGACGTGGGGAATGCCATATTGATGCTGGGAGCATCATTGGCCCATGGCAAACAGACATAAGTGTTCTGACTGCCATGGATGGCGGGAATGCCAACAAATGTAGGGAACATTTGTGGCCAGACACAAAAAAGCCACAGCACGGAGACTGTGGCTTTTCATTAGTGGCTAATTGAAGCGAGTAAACTGGAGAGTGTTACTCGTTTCTAAGCTTACTCACTCTTTAAAGAGTTGAAGACTATTTCTTCTTAGAGTAAGCCGCCGCTTGTTCACCAGCTAATCTACCGAAGGTGATGATATCAGAGATAGCATTACCACCTAAGCGGTTAGCACCGTGAACACCACCAGTGACTTCACCAGCACCATATAGGCCAGGGATAATCTGCTTCTTCGCATTCATAACTTCTGTTTTAGAATCAATCATCACACCACCCATAGTGTGGTGAACACCAGGAGTTACTTCGATAGCGTAGTAGTTACCTTCATTGATTGCACGAGGTAAGTTTGGACGTTCGAAATCAGCATCTTTACCACTGGTGACGAAAGTATTATAACGAGCAACGGTTTCAGTCAGCGCCTTACCATCAATATTCTCCATCTTACCTAGCTTAACAAGCGTACCGGCAGTAGGAGCGACGCCTAGACCAATATACTTATCAATTTTCGACAGTGACTTACGTACTGAATCATCGAAAATCAAGTAAGCTGATTTGCCTGTTTGTTCTAAAATCGCAGCAGCGGCTTTATCACGAGTCGTGATCTCGTTGACGAAGCGCTTACCTTCACGGTTAACCAAAATTGCACCGTTACCACGTACAGCTTCAGTGACCATCACACCACCTTTCACAGAAAGTGTTGGGTGAGCCTGAATGTACTGAAGGTCTACCATTGCCGCGCCAGCATTACCGGCTACATCGATACCATCACCGGTTGCACCAGGTTGGTTAGTCGATACAAAGCCTTTCAGCTTAGGATCGAGCTTAGCAACACGCTCATTATTTTTAGCGAAACCACCGGTAGCCAGAATAACGGCATCAGCCTTAATCCAGTAGTAACCTTTGTACATACCCTTAACTAGCAGGCCTTTAACGTTACCAGAGTCATCTTTAAGGATTTCGATACCACGTGTGTTCATACGCATATCGATATCGCGCTTAACGGCGTTATCATAAAGCACCTGGACAACGTGTGCGCCAACACCTGCACCACCTGTTGGACGGTGAGTACGGTTAACCGATGCGCCACCCATACGGCCGACATCACTTAAATCTGCACCCATTGCTGTCATCCAATCGACAGAACCTTTTGAGTGAGAAACCAGAACATCTACCAATGCTGGGTTGTTGATGTTACGGCCACCTTTCATGGTGTCTTTAGTCATCAACTCAAGGCTATCTTCGATGCCTTTAGCTTTTTGCTGATCGGTCCAAGCGGCATTCATACCACCGGCTGCAAGTTTTGCATTACCACCGATAACAGGCTCTTTCTCGATAAGAATCACTTTTGCGCCATGATCGTGAGCTGAAACAGATGCAGAGAAACCCGCTCCGCCAGAACCTACAACGACCACATCGACAGTATCTTTTGGTGCAAGGGCTAATGCCGCTTCACGCTCTGATTTATCTTTAGCAAGATCTGCAATGCTTGGCTCGTGACGTTCCCACTTACCAGCATATGGCATATTGAAGTCGAAGCTGTGGCAAGAATCACAATAGACCATAGATTTTTCATGGGCGCTGTGACAAGAGGTACAAGCAATCTCTCCTGGGAAGTGAGAGTCATGGGCATTGTAATGCTCATGTACCGTCTCTTCAGCGACCTCTTCCATGGAGCCGTGACAAGAAACACACTGCTCATTTTCATAAGTAAGGCTATCGTTAGATAGTTCGCCATCCGGTGTATGACAGCTATCACACTCTTGGTTTTCAGCATGAAAGTCGGCAAGGTTGTCTGCAGCAGTTGCGTTCGCTACCATTCCTGCAGAACCAATTAAGGTGGCCAGGCATATAGCTTTTTTAAAGTTTTTCATCACGTCTCCTAGCTTTTAAATATAACAACTCATTTGTTTAAATAGTCGCGATATCCACAAGCTCATCTCTAGTATTTGAGCTGAGTTTTTAGATCCTATAAGGATAGGATGTTCTCAGCTTTCTGTTTCAAATTAATTTTGGGCGATCGAGGCATCTTGCTCAAGGCAAACAGAGATAGAGAAAACGAAAATCAAGCAGGCTTCACAGCTAAAGATAATGCTCATGCAAAGATGCATAATTTAGCAAGCCATTATGCAGTTTTGCATAGGTCATAGATGAATGGATCACAAAATCCCCATACAATGGCTTTCACTGGTTGTATCTCCTACACGCGATGCAACAAATGTATTAATTGCGCCCATCACCACAGTTCATTAGCTATCGAACATGTTAAAATTTCCTCTATGAAATATTTTCTTATATTAGTCATGGTGCTGTGTTTCCATGTCCCCTCTTTGGCCGCACAGGCACAAGACTTATCACACAAGAGTATTGTGTTTGGTGTTCACTCAAAAACAGCGCCGTTAGAATGGCGTAATAATGGTGTCGACCAGGGGTTTAATCTCGAGCTGATGAACAGGATCGGGCAACTCATAGATAAGAGGATCCTTGTCAGACGCAAGACATTTCAGCAGCTATTGAGCGATGTGCATGATCCCAACTGCCCTATCGATGTCATCGCCGTTGTCAGCCCGATCACTATAGACAGAAAACTCAGCCAATCAGACCCTATCTATGCCACCCACGCTAATGCATACACACTGCAGGGTAAATCCTTCATCAATAGCTGGCACGACCTTGTCGGTAAACGGGTCGCTATCAAGAAAGGCTCCTTTGTAGACGTCTATATATCCGGTCAGCCGCAAGAGTTTGAACGCGTCGATGTCGATCTCTATGAAACAGGCTTTCAGCGATTAATCAAGGGGGAGGTCGATGTCGTGCTCGCCGAAAATTTTGTCGCCAGACGTCTACTGCCCCTCTATCCATCGATTAGAAGTTCCAGTGATGCGCTTATTTATGGTGCGTTTAACTTTGTGAGTCACAACGTTAACGCCCCTCTGATGGCCCAAATTAACGATGCCCTCAGGCAACTCAAACTGTCGGGTGAATACGACCGGCTAGTCAATAAATGGTTTGGCACGGGCCGAGAGAAAGTCGATCTCACCTCCACTCAGCAGAAGATGTTGTCTCTGGCCATCGCGGTGAGCATCATCTCGGCGCTGGGTATGATATTCACCGGCTATATCAGCAGAAGTTTGCGAAAGCGAACCCACTCGCTGAACTTGGAGTTAGCACAACGTCGCAAGGCCGAACATCAAATATTCAGCCTATCTCAGCAGTTTCAATCTGTGCTGGACGGGATCCCCCATGGCGTCACGCTATTTAATCGGGAGTGTGACTCTTTATGGAGTAATGACAATAATAACGACTTACTTAATAACGCCGATTTTCACTTTACCGATGGCGAACCTTTCGAACTAAAAACCACCCTGCTTGAAGTCTTAAATAGTCAGAAATCCCTGATTGAAGATATGAGTTTTCAGGATCAATTCTGGCAGCTCCAAATTCATCCCATAGGAGAAGATCAGGCCGTCATTCTATTGGAGGAAGCCACTGAACGTCACCAGCTAAGACAGGCTAATGATGAAGCGAGTCGACTCGCCTCTCTGGGTGAACTCTCTGCAGGTGTCGCTCATGAAATTAATAACCCAACGGGAATTATTATTCATTCGGTAGCTTTCTTAAATGACGCGTTAAAAGATCTTCAACCGGCAACCGATGCCTATTTCAAGCAAAATCCTTTTTGGCTAATCGCAGGGCTGGAACCGGAACGAGCCTTAAATGAGCTTCATTATAGTTGCCTCAATATCGATGAGGGTGCCACACGGATCAGTCGAATAGTGAACGATTTAAAACGCTATGCCTTACCAAATATCGCCACTGCACACCAAAGATTAAGCCTGAATGAAGTGGTACAGGTGGCACTGCGCTTAACGGCAAATCAGATAAAAATATTTAAAATAAGAACCCAACTACACCAACCAGAACCAATAATAATGGGTGATGCCCAGCAGCTACATCAGGTACTGATTAATCTGATTCAAAATGCCTGTCATGCATCGCCCCGAGATGATGGAACAGACACAGATCTCGGCATAATCTCAATAGAAACCAGCATTGTGGATGGTAAGGCCTGCTTAATCATCTGCGATAAAGGTTCTGGTATGGACAGAGCCACACTACAACGTATAACAGAGCCTTTCTTTACGACTCGTCGCTCCTGCGGCGGCACTGGGCTCGGATTATCCGTGTGCAGCAGAATCATCAAAGAACATCAGGGGGAAATGCAGATCACCTCTCGTCAGGGCAAGGGAACATGCATCAAACTTCTCTTCTCATTGGAGCCGCTAATATGAAACTCGCGCGAAATATTTTGTTAGTCGATGATGAAGCCTCATGGCTGAGAACCTTAGCCGTTACAATCAATCGACTCGTTCCCGAAGCGCAAGTCGATACCTGTGTTGACAGCAGGCAGGTCGTTAACCGTCTGACTGTGGGCGACTACGCTTTAGTGCTACTCGATCTAACGATGCCATTTCACTCGGGTGAAACATTACTCGAGATGATCCGCGCTGACTTTCCAAAGACCCGCGTCATCATAGTGACAGGGGTCAATGAGGTCGACACCGCGGTTCGTTGCATCAAAAAAGGGGCCTATGATTACTTTATCAAGACAGACAATGTTGACGATTTAGCCCGGACGGTACGTCGAGCGCTAGAGGTCGTCGGGTTGGAAAGAAACTATCTACGAATAAAAGAGAGTTTCTTGAGCCGCACCCTGAGTCAGCCAGAGGCCTTCAATAATATTCTGACCTGTGAGCCCGCCCTGTTGGATCAGTTTCGCTACCTGGAAGCCGTTTCACTGAGTCCCGAACCTATCCTCATCTTCGGTGAAAGCGGAACGGGAAAAGATGAATTTGCCAAGTCCTACCATCAACTCTGTTGTCCTGATGCCCCTTTCATCAATGTAAATCTTGCTGGGATCGGAATCGATGCATTTGAGCTGCAACTGTTCGGACAGATGTATACACATGAAGATGGTCAGGTTTCGGCTCAAGCCGGTGTTTTACATCAGGCCACTAATGGACTCCTATATCTCAATGAGATAGGTGATCTTCCTTTGGAAGCTCAGGCAAAACTTGTCGATGTTATCGAACATAAACAATACTATCCGATTGGCAGTGATCGACCCTACCCGGTGAGCTGTAGGATCATCACCTCGACTCAACATGATCTGCTGGCACTCAATCAAGCCGGTAAGTTTCGCAGTGATCTCCTGTACCGATTACGTTCACACAAGATCAAATTACCGCCTCTAAGAGAACGCACGTTAGATCTCTCGATGCTCATCAACCATTTTATCGCACTAGCGGCAGCAGAGATGGGGCTCGAAGCGCCGCAGCAACCTCGACAATTAGCGAGCCAACTGGCTGACTATGCCTTCCCCGGTAACCTTCATGAGCTAAAAGGCATGGTATTCGATGCGGTAAGTCGCAGCGACGGAATCCAACTCAATATATCTCCCTTCATGGAGGCGATTAAAGAGCAAAAAATCTCTGGTCGGGCTCCGCAAGATACCCTGGTATTTCCCAAGAATTTGCCAACCTTAGCCGAGATGAGCAATGCCCTGATCAATGAGGCCATGAGCCGCACGGCAAATAACCAAACCGCCGCAGCGCAGATGCTCGGAATAAGCCAAAGTGCGCTAAGCAGGCGGATGACGAAGGGGAGCTAGATTAGAATAGAGCATACTGGCACAACTCTGAATAAAGCCAGTAGCTGTCTTTCTGGCATTAAAAAGCCCACTGAGATATGTGGGCTTTTTAACAGCGATAAAAATGAGTCATTAACCCATCATTTATGCCTGTTTGGTTTCTTGAATTGGCAGCGCTTGAGCAAGACTCTCTGCCTCAAAACCTTTCTCGGTTTCATTAACTATGGTCAGTACAGCGGCATCACCAACCACGTTACACGATGTCAGTACCATATCGATTAGTCTGTCTAACGCGGCCACAATAGCGAACGCTTCGATAGGCAGACCCATCTGGTGAATAAGCACACCGATCATCACCATTCCACCACCGGGAACGCCACCGGCACCAACCGACAGCAGAAAGATGCTGAATAACAGCGCGGGAAGCTGATCCATGGCAATAGGCGCTCCGAAGGCATTAGCGACAAAGAAGATGGCAATAGTGATATAGATAGACACTCCGCCCATATTCATCGTCGCCCCTAGAGGCACACCAAATCCTGCAATAGCGGGCTTAACGCCTAACTTATCGGTCAAGGTTCGCATCGTCACGGGAATGGTAGCATTCGAGCTTGCGGTAGAGAGTGAAAACAGGATCTGCTCCTGAGTCTTAGCCCGAAACTCTTTCGCCGATACAGAGGTAAAAGCACCGACCGCCATCGGATAGACGATGAAGATCCACACCAACAGAAGACCTAAGATAACCACCAGATACTCCATTACACTCAGGAAGATACTTGCCTCGAGTGTGGCACCCAGCTTCAACATCAAGGCAAACACCCCGATTGGCGCAAGCCGCATCACTACAGTAATAAGCTTCATCATCAACTTATTACCTTCCTGAAAGCCTTGCACCAACAAAGGTACGGCATCGCCCAGTGACTTAATCACACCGCCAAAAAGCAATGCCATGAAGATGACCTGTAACATGTTGCCCGAGGTAAAAGCGGCGACAGGATTATTGGGAACAATATTAACGATGAGCTGAACCAGATTAGGAAGCTCTGTTGCAGTAATTTCAGCGCCCGCCCCTCCCGTCATATCGACACCTAAGCCAGGCTGTAATAGGAGTGCCACTGTTAGTGCCGCAAATATTGCGACTAACGTGTTGATAATGTAGAAACCAAATGTTTTTCCGCCTAAGCGGCCAAAGCTCTTAAGATCATCAAGCTCTAAAACACCACATACGATACTGACAAACACCAGCGGTACGACCAACATCATGATCATATTGACGAACATGGTGCCGACACCGGAGGAGAGTTCAACCACAGTACCGGCAAAGAAACCGATGTCGCCAAGAAGGTATTGAATAATGGAGCCGAATATTAATCCGGAGAACAGACCGATAAAGATCCGCGTAGAAAGTGATTTTGTCATATGCCTGCCTTCGGTTCGGCACCTCTTTTGGCATGCCTTTTAAATTCAACATCAGCCAAATTGAATGCTGAAGCCTTTTATTGAGGGAATGAGTTCCCTTCTTTGCAACCGATAGTGAATCATGCTGGCCATAATTTCAATCAGAATCGAAAATATGCAATTTGATACATTTTCGTAACCATCACATAAACAAGCATAAAAACACAAACAAACAGACGGTGATGACGTAAATACCAATAATAACTTTTACATTATTATCATTTGCGTAACACACACCTTAATGCTGAGACACATTGAACAGTCGATACAACTAAGTAAATACAAAAAGGCGGAAGATCAAACCACAATTAGAGTAAATAGCAGAGTCTAATACCCGTATAAAACACGCATCAGGTTGGTTAATTTGTTTTTTGATTAAAAAAAAGCCGTTAATAGGAATACCCTATCAACGACTCTTCATGTGGCTGACTAAATATTCAGGCTAGCCAGAGCTCTACATCCCGAATAACAAAGTTACCCGTGTAGACCGGATCGGGTTCACCGATAGGCTCCAGCTCAAAATAGGCTCTATGCTCTTCGGGAAGGCCTTCATAACCACAGATAACCTGATATAACCAGCTCTCCCTCTCCCAGGACAGGTCCTGTTCATCCAGATACTCCAGCGCAGATTGGCTCCGCCCCGAATCGATAACTGAACAAAAATACTCATCGACGGCCAACTTCAGCGGGTTATCCGGAATATCAAAATCTTCCGCCTGACTCAGAGAAACACTGACGTCATGCTCACGAAGCAGAGGATCATGGGCCGTACGAGCTATGGCTCTGATGCGTGAAACGATATCTAACAGTTCAGGTTCATAACCTGTGTTATTTACATCCACCGCCGCTGGGGCCAGAATGGCTTCCGCGCGGTTAAATAGCGTGGGCAACTGCTTGTGGCTGACATGATCGGCTGGAGTGTAATCAGGATGCAGATCGGTATAGAGCAACCAACCTTTAAGCAGACGAGTTCGTCCTCTTATTTGGCGGAACCGCCCGAGTAACTCAAGCAATCGCCCCTGCACCACACTGAGTTCCTGGGTACAGTCACTCAAGGTCTCTTGCAAGCTGGTGACTAAGAGCTTTCTTAATTCACGAATATCGCCCGCAATTTCACCCAGCTCACTAAACTGGAACATCTCCAGCCCATTGAGCAACTCAGTCACCTGGCTTTGGGCTAGTTCATTTTCACGGATCTTGGCATTAATGGTACCGACATAACCAAATTCGTTATTGATGCGACTCCACAGTACACGTATCGAGTATCTCAGCCCTTCGGCGAAACTGTAAACATGCTCATTCAAATCGGCTAGGTAGGCCTCTGAAGCACTATAATCGACGTTATGACGTGCCTCTTTATAATGATTGGCCAAGGTTTTAATGCTGGCCAACGAGGAACCAACATTGGAGTCTATCTGACGATTACGCTCATCGCTCAACGCCTCCTCGAGCAGAGCACGTACCGAACGCTTGAGACGTAACTCCTGATCCGGCTCTGGTCGCCATAAGATTTCACTCTTGCGCAGTTTTTCGATCGTAGCCGCGTTCTCTCCCCCTTCAGGCACTGAGCCCGAAAGGTATACATCCATAATGAGATCGGCGTGTCTGCCTAACTGCTTAAGCAGCTTGACCCCGGCCTGATGTAAGTTTGTACTCATGTTAAACCAGATCCCTTTGGGTCGCGGTCTCAGCCTGTGCTTCCAGGCTCAGCCCTTCGGTTTCATCGATAAAACGGATAACTTCATAGAGATAATCTAACTTGCCTGTGGCGATGAAGATCTGTTTCTCGGCATTGGGACGGGTTAAATAGCCCAACTCAACTAAACGTTTGAATACCAATTTAATCTGGGCATCGACGTTGCTACTGCTCGAGCCAAACAGACGATAATGACTGATCTTAGCCAGTTGCTCTCGAAATGCCGGCGTGTCTTCTATGCGGGTTTGCAGCTCAGTTAAGCGTACCGCGGCGCCCTCAGATAAGGGGGCATCTTGTCCACTGGACTCCTGTACCAACACCAGCCACTCCACCAGCGGAATGAGTGCATTACAGATATCCCTGAACTGAGAGGAGATCACTTTACGTTCCGTATCCCCAAGCTGCAGGTAACCACAGAAGAACACCTCTCCCTCCCCCGCAGAACCAATCGTCCTGTTTATCTGGTTAAGATAGGTTTCGATCCGCTCTTTAGTGGCTGAATTTTTCAGTGAACGCCAAGCTTCTTCATCGGTCGTTCGGCAGATAAACTCGCCCTTAAGCAAACGTTCGATGATGGCGCCTGTTCCGACAATTGCGGTTTCTGTCATCTCACTCATTACACCGCCTCCTTTGCGAATCGTTTATTCAGTTTATCTGCGATGGGATTAGCCTGAGGTTTTACCACCTGAAGTTTCTTGGTCTGTTTATTGATGATATATCGGTTAGCAAACAAGTTAAGTACCTCAGACTCAGGGTTAGGAAAGGCACCCAAAACGGAAATATTGTTGTTTTCACAGGCATCGAAGATCTTCTTCACATTGGTATGATGCAAGGTGCCGAGCTCATCGATAGGCCAATGAATAGTGACATCTGAACGACCACGGAGTAGGCGGGTAAATGCCAACAGGAATTTACACAAGATCAAATACGCCATACCGTGACTAGAAGACTCATTGAGCTGACGATCGGTGCGGATCACTAGATCGCTATTGCCCTCTTTTAGCCTCAACTCAATCTCAAGCAACTTAGAAATACCACCTGAGAGCGCGGCTCGACCAATAATATCCAGAGCCCGACGCATGCTATTGGTATAGTTTTCATTGGGAAGTTCGCTGAATCCATCGGCTTTCCACTGACGGAAGGCTTTAACAAACTCCTCCAGCTCTGGCCAGAATTCCAGTTCGCTGATCCGTGAACGGATCTTAACCGCCGACTCAGATACACCATCGAGGAACAGCTCTTCACCCACTTCACGGGTAATACGCGCACTTTGTGAGGCAATGCGGCGATCGATATCGGCCAGTACATCGTAAAATGCGGTGAGATCGACACCAAAAATTCGCCCCTGCTCACGCAGCGCCATAATCGATTGCGGAACCAACACGTTGAGCAACTGCTCAAGTTGCGGAACCAGCTTGCGGTAATCCAGCAAACGGATCCCTTTGTCGTTTACAAAGCTCGACTCTTCACGGGCTCGCTCCCAGGTCTCAGATAAACTCGAACCTGACTTACTGGCGATAACCGAGTCGAAATGCTCCACGTACTGCTTAACCGAGCCTAATAAGCTGTCTCTTTTCAGTAACTGCTCTTCACCCTGACGCAGACGTTCTGTCAGGCCACCCTGGGCATCATCATTATTAGCCGGCAGCTTAAGCTCCGTTAGCTTACGCATCACACTACGCAGCTTAGTTAAATTCTCCGATGCCTCTACCTGTATGGCATCAGATTGCTTACGCTGGCCATCTAGCTCCTGTCTTTTCGCTTTAACTTCATTGGCTTTTGACTTGAGTTGCTGCTCGAGCTCTGAGGTCGCATGTTTTACTGTGCTCAGCTCTGTTTGCAATTTTGGCTTACGCATTAACCAGGTATGCTGATACCAATCTTCATATCTGAGCACCTCGTTACGACGCTGTTCAGCCTTACTGATACTCGACTCCAGCCCACGGATCTCTTGCTTAAGCGCGAGGATCTTATCTTCATCGACACCACGAGATTTAAGCTCGTTCTTATACCATTGCTCACAGGCTTTAAGCTCGCTATTAGCATGTGATCGCCGCTGTTGAATATTTTCTTTTGTCTGCTCAAGCTGAGTGTCTAACGCGCCAACCACCTCTTGCCAATAGGCATTTTTCTCCATTCTGGCTTCTAACGCTTGCTCTTTTTGTTCTTCGAGCCACACCTGGTGTTGCTGCCTCAACTGCTTAATATCGCTGTCTAAATGACTCAGTTTCTTCTGCGCTTCTGATTTTCGGTCCTTGAGTGCGATATTGATATTATCTTGCTCGGCGCGCTTCTCATCGAACAGGCGGCGAAGATCATCACGACTGTTCTTATAGGCCGTACGGGCAAAGATCAGTTCGCGGGTCAATCCATCCAATTCAGCATTGATGGCAACCAGGCTGTCTTCGGCCCCGATCTGCAACTCTTTAGCACCGAGTAATACCTCTTCGGCCTTAGCATGACGAATACGTAGCTCTTGCTCCGAAGATGCATATTCCGGCGATTCTATCGCCTTAAGATCCAGACCGATCCCGTAGATGGCCGCTAAACTATCATTGAGCATACTAGGGTGCAGATCGCTACGATGTAACAACTCAGGGTTGATCACTTTACCTAAGGTGCTTTCCCATCCACTGACCTCTTTGCGTAAAAATTCAAGCAAGGTATGGGACTGAGGAAACAGGATATGGTGTAGTTCGTCGAGCTCACTCTGACGCTCTGTCACACGAATACCGGCCAGACGCAGACTCTCATTAGCCTGATCTCGTTTAGCACGCAGCTTACGCTCTTCTGTCGTTAACCTGTCGACCTTGGCATTGCATACTTCCTGCTCTTCATCGGCCCGAGTGATCCGCTCATCGAACACAGCCAATGCCAGTTTTTCTGCTTCGGTATAGGTCACGCTATCGACACGCACCTTTAGTTCGGCTGTCGATAACTTAAGCTGATATTCCTCTTGTTGGAACGTTTCACGACCTGTGTCCATCTGCTCACGCCATTGACCGCCGAGTGCTTCGAGCTCACTTCGCCCCTGTTCACGCTGCTTGTCTCTGGCTTCGCGTTGCTTATCTTGAGCCTGATGCAGGTTTTCCAGTTCCCTGTTAAGCCCCTCACCAATTTTACTGCGGCGGGCATTGTATGCCGCTTCAATATCCTGATGCTTCTCCGTTTGCAGTTTATGGCGCTCGGTTAAGTTTTCCAAGCTACCACGCCAATTGGGCAGCTGCTCTAAGTCCTGTTTGGCCTGCTCGATATCGGCATCTAAAAAGGCACCGTGTTGGGCCTCTATCGCGTCTAATTCATATTCACACTTAGCGACATCACCCTTCGCGGCCGACAAATCTAAACTGAGTTCATCGCGCTGCTCTTTCCACTCATCATCTAGCAGCCTTAACTCACCATTGAAGGCTTTAGAGAGGTCTTGGTTATACTCTTGACGCTCCACTTCTGCGGTTTCATCTTTACTGTAACCCCGCTTAAGACTCGACAAGCGTAACTCGGCACTCAAGAGTTGATTAAACTCCTGTTCAAGCTTGTCAAATTCCGGGCGGATCTGCTCGAATCCTTGAATAAGCTGGCTGTCTCGGATCCAGGCTTCGACACGCTGAGGATTCAGACGTGAACTCGGCGGATTAACCCCATCCTCTTCCAGAATGGCGGCGATCATCGATTTTATCGTCTCCATCTTGCCCTCTTTCGAGTGCACCGCCTTGGCTAACTTTTCGATATGACGCAATGAGTGCTCAGGTTCACATAGCGAGAACTGCCTCGCATAAGTACGCAGCTCGGTGCGATTACTTCCGGTGCTCAATAGGGCACGATCGTTTTGAATAATGGCGCGAAATTCCCGAGTATTAAGCAGATTAGTGACTGCAACACCAGCTCGCTTCATCTCTCGTCCGAGTTCCGCCATGGTATAACAAAGCACGGTGTCGCCATTTTTTGACTTCACATAGTCTTCAAGCTCAAATCCCTTAGCGATGAAACGATAATTCACCCCTTTACCATCACCGGCTGAAGCCAGGACCGCTTGATTTAACAGACCATCGGCGCGTTTATATTCATAAATGATAAAACTTGAATCATGGGGCAGATACCAACGCTCAAAACTATCTCGGGTAGAGGGCACGACTCGACTTGGGTACTCACCATAAAAGACTGGGATCAAACGCTGAAGCGTCGTCTTTCCTGAGGCATTGGTACCACAGATATTCGTGTGACCGTCGAGGGCGAGTTCCACTACGCCAGGTAGGTGCGTATCGATAAGCACAATTCGATTCAAGCTTGGCATTTCTTTCCTTATCCAAACGGAGCCTCTTCTGAGGCCAAAGCAGGCAATAGAGCATCACAAACACAGAGCCTGGGTCGGTTCTCTGCACTTTTCGTCAACCTTCGGGTTCACGTAGCGATCTTTTTAGAGACACTAAAATAGATCAAAGTGGCAGCAAGCGCAATCAAGTGCACGCTGACGGTTATCAGTGAAGTTTAAAAGCGGGATCATACGCTAATTTGCATCAAAATGACGTTCAAGGAAAGAGCAATCAAAAATGGCGCTAACGGCCAATTTTATCGTGAAGAGAGAGCGACTGAGAAAGAGAAGTTAACAACCGTAATATGGCTAATCTAAATTGAAGGTGCGAGCTTCCATTAACTTATTCACTCGCACCTTTAATACCATTCAAGAGTCGCTATCAGGTTAGGAATAGCCATGCCCCTTAACGATATCTATAACCCTAGCCTGTAACGACTTCAGCTTTATCCATAACCTTGCTGTCACGTCTGGCAAAGTAACTGATGGTTTCAGCGTGGATAACATGGCGTAACCCTATTATGGCGATGAGGTTAGGAATCGCCATCAAGCCATTAACGGTATCGGCAAGCAACCAGATCATATCCAGTTGAATGAAAGCCCCAACAGCAATCAAGCTTAAAAATATCCCCTGATAAAGTCGTAATCCTCTGTCTCCCATCAGGTAGTACCAACAACGCTCGCCATAATAATGCCAACCCAAAATTGTGGTAAAGGCAAAACAGACCAGAGCGATAGTCACTAAGTACTGGCCGACTAATGCCGACCCACCACTGGCGAAGGCGGCGCTGGTCATAGCAGCACCTGCAGTTTCACCACTCCACACGCCGGTAATGATCAACACGAGTCCGGTCATGGTACAGATGATGATGGTATCGAAAAATGTGCCTGTCATACTGACCAAGCCTTGCTCTACCGGCTCATTGGTCTTGGCTGCGGCTGCGGCAATCGGCGCGCTTCCGAGCCCAGCTTCATTTGAGAACACACCACGGGCAATACCGATTTGCAACGCCTGAGCCACCGTCGCCCCAAGGAAACCGCCAGCGGCAGAGATGGGCGTAAAGGCTGACTCAATAATGAGCTGAAAGGCTGGGATGATGTGATCTGAAAAATCGACTAAGATCCACGCACAGGCCAGAACATAGCCTAGCGCCATAGTCGGTACTAACCTCTGCGCCACATTGGCAATACGCTTAACCCCACCTAGAGTGACCGCCGCAACGAGCACGGTTAACACCAGAGCCGTTACCCAAGTTGGTATATGGAAGGCAATGGTCAAGGCATCGCTGATAGCGTTGACCTGCGCAAAGGTACCGATACCGAAAAAGGCCACACCGACACCAAATACGGCGAACAATTTAGCCATCCAGCCCAGTCCCAAACC
>SDWK01000646.1 GCA_004195335.1 Shewanella sp. | reverse complement strand
GAACAGTTAGCCCTTGCCGTCGAACTCAAAATGCCTGTACTCATGCATGAACGTGATGCCCACTCGGACTTCTTAGCCATAGTGAAAGAATACCGCAGCGAGCTTACCGGCGTACTGCTGCATTGCTTCACAGGAAACAGGAAGAGCATGGAAGCTTATCTCGAGTTAGATATGCACCTTGGGATTACTGGCTGGGTCTGTGACGAGCGCAGAGGCCAGGAATTAGCTGAGCTGGTTATTGATATTCCGGATAATCGCATCTTAATCGAAACAGATAGCCCTTACTTGCTGCCAAGAAGTATGCGTCCTAAGCCAAAATCCAGTAAAAATGAACCTCAGTATCTTCCCTATATCTCCCAATACGTTGCGAAGCTTAGAGGCCAAGATGCCGAACTATTCTCTGCACAGACTTATCAAAATAGTGTCAACTTTTTTGGGTTGACGGTTTGATTCGGTATAACGGCTGGCTTCTACTAGCTTTCATCGTGCTACTCTCTACCGGAGTCAGGGCTGAGACCATTCTCGCCATCGGTGGTGATGAAGAGAATGTGCTCGAACTTTCCCCCTGGCTTTATTTTGTTCCAGCCAATGAGAGTAAAAAGATAGAGCAGGTAAGACGCTTAAGATCAAACCAATGGCACCGCTTACCCTCTGAATACAACAATCACATCGGCATAGATCCTTTTTGGGTCAAATTTAGTGTCTACAATTCCGAAGCGAAAGAGATTGATCGCATACTTTCACTCGCAAACCCTCATATTGACAGAATAGAGCTCTATCATGTCATTCAGCACAAGATAATCGACAAAGTCGTGATGGGCGACAGCTTCCCCTTTTCTCAACGGCCGGTGATCAATAATAATTTCCTCTACCCTTTCGAGTTAAAGCCCGAGGAGCGACATACTTTCTACCTTAAGATAGAGACTGAAGGAAGTGCGTCATTACCACTAAGTCTATGGTCGCAAAATTCCTTTGCCCAAAATATTGAAGCCACCTCGTTAACGCATGGCTTTCAGCTAGGTGCATTGACGGCTATCGGTCTATTCAGTCTTTTTATCGCGATAACCTCCCGCTCTTTTAGCTACAGTTATTATTCGGGGTATGTGCTCTCAGTAACCTTGCTGGTTGCGACTCTGCATGGATTTTCATTTCGCTTTATTTGGCCGAATTGGCCTACTCTTCAACAGTTGATGGTTCCACTACTCATTCCATTGACGATGCTTTTTGCACTACTTTTTACCGAAAAAGTACTCCAGTTAAAATACCATAATGTTCGCATGTTACGCATCTGTCGTTATGGTGCGGCCTATGCACTCTTGCTGACTTTAACGACACCTTTTTTAGATTATGCTCTCGCCCTGTATATCGACATCATTTCGGTTCTGTTCATTACCGTATTGTTGATGGGAATGGCTGTAATTCAGGCCTTCAAGGGCTATAAACTCGCTAAATTATACACCCTTGCCTGGGGCGGTATGTTAGTTGGTTCTTTCATCACGGGTTTGATGTATTTAGGTGTTATTCAGCTACCGATAAAGCCCCTCACGCCTGTAATGCTGGGGTTAACGTTTGAGATTCTATTTATGGCTGCCATCTTGGCCATTCGCTATAACGATGAACGCAAGGCAAAAATCAGGATCCAGCAAGAAGCACTGTTACAGGCTCAAAGGATCAGGCAAACCCGTGAAGAAGCTCTCCTCATCGAGGCCGATAGCAATGAAAAACTCGAGCAGATGGTTCAAGGGCGTACCTTAGAGCTCGAAGTCGCACTGAGAGAGTTGAACGAAGCCAACCAAAAACTCACCGAGCAGGCTACGATAGACAGCTTAACCGGAGTTAGAAACCGTGCAGCTTTCGATAAACGATTGCTTGCAGAGGGCCGACTCAGCCGTAGACAGCAGACCCCTATGGCTCTGCTGATGTTAGACATCGATAGGTTTAAATCCATTAATGATAACTATGGCCACTTAGCTGGCGATCAGACTCTACGACTCATCGCGCAGACATTAAAAGAAAATTTAAAGCGTCCAGCAGATCTGGTATCACGTTTTGGCGGTGAGGAGTTTGCTATCATATTGCCTAATACAGCTGCAGAAGGGGCTTTACTGGTCGCAGAATTGATAAGAAAAGCGGTTGCCGAACTCCCTATCAGCTGGGAAAATAAAACCATCCCACTCACCATAAGCATAGGAGTGAGTGCGGAGATCATTAATACCGAAAACCAACCAAATAACTTATTAGATCAGGCGGATAAAGCACTTTATCGCGCAAAGAATAATGGGCGTAACTGCGTAATGCTTTATACGTCAGAGTCTTAATCAAAAACTAAAACCATGCCTTATAAATTTGGCTTTGCAGATGAGCTATGCTCACAAAATAAGTTTAAATATCTACTCTGCATTTTCAACATTTTTGGGGTATCAGTTAGGAGTCAAATGTGAATATTATTACTAGTGCTTTTCCTCAGCGTAGAATGCGCCGCATGCGTAAACATGACTTTAGCCGTCGTTTAATGGCTGAAAACCAGCTTTCGGTGAATGATTTAATCTACCCTATGTTTGTATTAGAGGGTAACAATCGTACCGAAGAGATCGCTTCTATGCCGGGGATTGAACGCTACTCTATCGATCTTCTGCTTAAAGAAGCCGAAGAGATCGTCAAATTGGGGATCCCACTGATTGCACTTTTCCCTGTGACTCCAGCTGAAAAGAAAACATTGATGGCTGAAGAGGCCTATAATGCCGATGCTCTGGCACAACGTGCGGTTCGTGCGCTCAAAGAAGCCTTCCCTGAACTAGGTGTTATGACTGACGTCGCCTTAGACCCATTCACGACTCACGGTCAAGATGGCATCATCGACGAAGATGGCTATATTCTTAATGACATCACTACCGAAATTCTAGTTAAGCAGGCACTGTCTCATGCCGAAGCGGGTGCCGACATCGTTGCCCCATCGGATATGATGGATGGCCGTATTGGGGCGATTCGCCAAGCACTCGAAGCAGCCGGTCACGTGAACACGCAGATCATGGCCTACTCGGCTAAGTATTCATCAAACTATTACGGACCATTTCGTGATGCCGTCGGATCTGCAGGTAATCTAAAGGGTGGTAATAAGCATAGCTACCAGATGGATCCAGCCAATAGTGATGAAGCGTTACATGAAGTCGCCCTCGATATTCAAGAAGGTGCCGATATGGTCATGGTTAAGCCGGGCATGCCTTACCTTGACATAGTAACCCGGGTTAAACGAGAGTTAGCCGTACCAACATTCGCCTACCAGGTCAGTGGTGAGTATGCCATGCATATGGCAGCCATAGAGAATGGTTGGTTGGCCGAAAAAGCCATCGTTATGGAGTCGCTACTCTGCTTCAAACGTGCTGGCGCAAATGGCGTGCTGACTTACTTCGCTAAGCGAGCGGCTCAGTGGTTAAAAGAAGATGAAGTGAAGTAAGCTGACTTCATCTCATCCAGATCTGAAAGCCGCATTGATGCGGTTTTCTTGTATCTGGCTCTCAGAAAAGAATCAAACACCTCTCGATGTGCTGAATTGACCTATGTCGGTCTAGAATCACGAGCCGCTCATAATTCACCCTATTCTCACCTACCGACAGACAAGAACGTGAGCTTAGGTTCCGATTACAAATATAGACAGTGATCCAGCTAGCATCATCAAGTGTCGATTCTTTTAAATCTGGCGTCTAAATGATTGAATGGAGGTTCACTCGTTTCATTTGACTCTAGCTGAACTCCCAGAGTCTGAGGTATTATCATGAACAACAACGTTAAGGCATTACTTGCCACAACAGCCCTCTTTTTTAGCTGTCAAACATTAGCTGAAAGTGGTTGTGCATTCGAAGACAAGCAAGATGGCTTTATCGCCACATGCAGCGAGGAGAAACAAGAAGTGATATTAACCGGATCCGTTGAAGCTCAAACCTTAGTCACCGAACTCAGTGATTTCAGCAAAGGCTATAAAGAGTATAAGGTCGATACAGCATCGATTGCACCATTGAAAAGCCTGAAAGAGCCTACGGAAGTTGTCGTTATCATCGGCACCTGGTGTCCCGATTGTCATCGTGAAACGCCACGCTTTATCCGCATCATAGAAGAGCTAAATAATCCTAATATTAAGGTTACTTATATTGGGGTCGATCGTGAAAAAGCCGACCCTAAAGGGTTAGCCGCTCAATATGACTTTACCCGTATCCCCACCTTTATCGTGATGCAAAAAGGCGAAGAGATTGGTCGAATTATTGAGAAGCCGGAAGTCTCTTTAGAGAAAGACTTGGCAAAAATCTTAAACTAACCAAGTGTGCAAAGAAAAAGCCAGCAGCTGATAGCTACTGGCTTTTAAAAATCATCAACGTATATTAGGACGTGACAATTTTAGCTAAACAAACTTAGAAAGTTTGTGTGAAAGATACCCAATAAGTACGGCCAATAATGTCGTAAATACTGCCGTCATAATCACCGCTAGCATCAAACTTTGGGTCTTCATCAGTTAGGTTATTAATACCTGCCGAGAGAGTGTTGTTCCAAGGCATATTATATGAGTAGCTCAACGTATGATAGACAATAGAATCAATCTGATAGCTGCTACCATCTTCATTGTCATCAGTTGTTGATTGATGATCAACATAATCTGCTTGATAGAATATACTATGATCCCCCACTAAATAGTTAGCGGTAAAGTTGACTCGATCATCAGGGTAACCTTCTGTACTACTCCAGTTACGAGATACTGTTTGTACGCCACCTTCAGGGCTCGAATCTGTGTACTTGATGTAGTGAGACCAAGCAAGACCGAGCTTGAAGTCACCCACTTCTGTTTCAAAGAGTGAGGCAAACTTAGTATCAACACCTTGACGCTCGCTCAAACCAATATTTTGCAAAACATTGGTCATAGAAGTCAGCTTACCCCCACCATTTTGGGACACTGATGTACCAGGATAAATAACACTCACATCAGGACGCGGCTCTCCAGCATCATCGGCTGCTTGCCATAACTCAGCCTGAGTACGAGTGATTTCACTGTCATTTAATGAACCAATCAGTCCCTCAGTCTCAAGTGACCAGTAATCCACTGACATATTAAAGTTATCGGTAATATCCCAAACCATACCTACGTTATACGATTCAGACTCTTCTGGACCTAAGTTTTCATTACGCCCAATTGAAACGGGTACATTGTCTTGGATATCACATCCATCGATGCCCAACCCGTCTTCATAACACTTAAGGTAATTAGTCACATCATTATAGCCAACACTGGTAGATTGATTCAGATCTTCCAGTGTTGGTGCTCTGAAGCCTGTTCCCCAAGATGCACGTATCAACAACGGCTCTAAGACATTATAACGAACAGAAATTTGTGGGTTAAACGTACCGCCAAAATCAGAGTAATCATCATATCGTGCAGCAAGGTTTAGCTCTAAGTTATCTAGAATAGGGAAAGCCATCTCCATAAATACGGCCTTCACATCGCGCTCACCACTACCACCCGCTCCACCGCTACCACCCGCAATTAAGCCAGCTTCATCGAGGGCATCGACCTGTGAGTCGAGCTTCTCTTCACGATATGATGCCCCAACATACAGACCCGTTGAGCCACCCGCGAGTTCAAACAGTTCAAAACTAAGGCCACCATCAACTTCTAGTGCACTACTCGTTAAGCGCGCATCTGAGTTTGCTGTCGCACCACCTGGCATCTCTGAATTTGGATCACGTGGGTCCCAACCTTCAAATGAGTTAGTGTCATCATCCCAAGCACCGACGAGATCAGTAGTCGCGCCTTTTAGTTGATAACCCGTTCCCCACTTAAATACGTCATACTTATTGTATGACACCGATGCATTCCAATCGAAGCTATCTGTTGTACCGTCAAGACCAACTAAGAAGTCATAGATGTTATCGGTGCTTTCTCGAACACGGTTACCTGCGGTATCGAAACGATAAAGCATCGCACCGCCTTCTGGCACGGCACGAAGATCTAGCCCTTCCGCAGTGGTGTATCCAGGCATAGCTTGTGGGAAACTAATATATCCAGGGATTGGAGCTGACACGTCAGTTGTCGTATTTGACGCCCAATATGCACGCGCGGTTAGCTCAATATCATCACTAATATGGTATGAATAATTTAGTAGCGTTGAAGTACGCTCTTGATCAACATCGTTATAAGCCGCTTTGGTGTAATCATAGGCACACGAAGTCTCACCTGCATACTTGCTATCATTGAGTGGGCCAGTGAAGTTGTCACCATACACATCGGCACAATCTAAATCAGAATTAGTAAATGGAGTTTGGTATTCCCACCCACCATTTGGCCCCATATCAATGGTACGGCCAGTCTGACTTAAACCAATCCAGCTTCTATAATCACTTGGGTCTTGCCCATCTTTAACGTGTGCCGCAGTATATGGACGCTCAGCAAAGGTAATGCCTGACTTCTTAAAGTGCTCGATGGTGAACATCAAGTTACCTTTATCTGAAGTCAGGCCACCTGTAAATGATGCAGAGTGATTATCCCCCCCACCATCAGCTTGAGGCTCTTCGGCACGCAGCTTAACTTCAACACCTTCAAAGTCTTTCTTCAAGATAATGTTGATAACACCCGCAATCGCATCTGTACCATAAATAGCAGAAGCACCATCCGATAAAATTTCAATACGTTCAACTGCCGCTGTTGGAATAGTGTTGATGTTAGTCGCACCGCCACCTAATACAGGAGACTTAGCCATACGCTTACCATCAAGTAATGTCAGAGTATGACTAGCATCAGCACCTTTAAGCTGAATAGTGGCTTGAGATGACCAGCTGTTGTTTGAGGTACCGCCATATGAACCAAATGAGTTCAATGTCGACGCTCTAAGTGCATCACCTACCGTTGAGAAACCTGCCGTTGCCATATCTTCAGCAGTAATGGTTGTTACAGGGCTTGCACCTTCCATATCGACACGCTTCAAGCGTGAACCAGTCACTTCAATACGCTCTACAATATCTTCATCATTTTCTATTGCATATACAGGTGCCGATAGCGCTACTACGCCACCACAAGCCAAACTAACCAGCTTAGCAACTTTATTAAATTTCATACTTCATCTCCCTAGAATTATATTTTTTATAGGCTCTATGTTCGGTTAACTTTGATGGTCAAAACCAAAAAACTAACAATAAAAAACATGGCGGCAACATATGTCTCACATGTAGTATTGTGTATGCAATATACCAATGGAGAGGTAGTGTAGAGTTTATGCTAAACGGCAGAGAAGTTATAG
>SDWK01000392.1 GCA_004195335.1 Shewanella sp. | reverse complement strand
TCACTAAGCGTCTGATAATGAGGGAATACCGGTTTGGTTTCCAGTGAAAAACGAGCCTAGCACCCTGACAAAACGAGCCACTTTTTTATGGAGGTTAAATATACTGTATGGGCATCCATATTTGAGACCTGCCACAGGCCGTATCTGAGTGTCCGCAAAGGGCCGACAGTTGCCGCTGCCGGTTTCCCGAGGCAATGACCGCTATAGAGGAGCATGCGTTAAGTTTCTGCTTCAGATTGGCAAGTCAGTCTGGGCTGCTTTCTGTATGGATTATCGTTAGAAGGCCGTGCGCTGTTGGCCGCTAAGTAGATGAAAGCGCCCGAGTGAACCCTTGGTGCAACTGCTGTGCGCTCCCGCTTTTCGATGGTAGCTTGCTGCGACAAAGCCGCCATACGCTCCGCTATCACACAGGCGGCAGGAGTCGCCCCATAGGAGTCATACGAGGGCCGAGAACGGGCGTTAAAGATCTTGTCTGGGTTCGCAAAGTTAGCTGCATTATGAGTAAAATCGGTTCTTAAGATTATTCAAGGAGTGATACCGCATGAGCACTATGAACTGGCAAGGCTGTGCGGCGCGTCGTACGATCTACACATCTTCCCAGGGCATCACTGAGCAGCTTGACGAATATGGCATCGCATTTCATGAAGTGGGTCATTACGTAGCTAAAGCGACACGAAGGCCAAACATCCCTATTAAGCTGGCATTTGTGTTCGATGATAACGGTAATCTTGAAGGAGGAATCACGGACAACGCAAATGACGAAGACGGTCAGGATGCTCCCCCAGATATGATTCTGATCGCGGCTGCTGGGGCCATCGCTGAAACCTATGAGGAAGGTAAGCACTCGGATCGGCACAAAAAAGAAGCTATTAATATCCTGGAGAAAGTGAGAGGAGACTTTGAAAAGTTCGTTTTTGCTAAGGGGGAGTTAAAAAAAGAGTGGCAAATATCTGATCAATACGATTACGCTGCACTCTCCCCAAGAGAATGCTTCTACGATCGATATAACGAAGTGATGGGGATGTTCACTGATTATGGTTTTCCAAGAATGAGTGATTTAGCAAGGCGCTTAGTGAGTGAGCGGGAATTGATCATGGAGCCATTAGGCGACTAGTTCCCCATAACCGACGCAATATAAGCCCTACAGGAGGATTCTGAACTGCATAGGATCTAACGCATGGGTGCTAGTTAAATTAGGGATTGATTTATGAATGTAGTTTTGCTGTTCGGAGCTGGAGCGAGTGCATTTTCTGGAGCATGTCATCCATCATGCCCACCGTTGGGGGATGGCTTGTTTGATGCTCTATATAACGAGGGTCTACCTGCCTCTAGCTTGGACAAAAAACACATCGACGTATTTAGAAAAGATGGGTTTGAGGCAGGAATGGACTCAGTAGCGGAGCTCGGAAGCCAGTTTGTTGTGCCATTACAGAAACAACTCGCTATCTTTCTTTCAAAGTTCGAAATACGAGCGGAAAACCACTATCTAAATTTGGTTAAACATTTAGGAGACCAATGCAAACAAATATGTTTTTCCACGCTTAACTATGATGTGTTATTAGAGCAAGCATTGAGTCAGCACGGCATTCTGTTCAATTGCAACCCCTATAAAAACTCCGAGACTAATGCTCAGGTTCTAAAACCACATGGCTCATCAAATTTTTTGCCTAGGCTTCCAAAACACATTCACCTGAATAACATAGAGACAGGAGTTCGTGGATCGATCATTGAGGGTTTTGGCACAGACGTTGTTACTAGCCACAATGAAATTGTGAAATGGTGCGAAGACGCACACCATAATGCTATCCCGCCAGCCATGTCTCTTTACGCAAAGGGAAAAAATTGCTTGGCCAACTCTAAAGATATTGAACAAATTCAAGATCATTGGGGTGAAATAGTCATGAAAGCAAAGCTCGTTGTCTTAATCGGCGTAAGATGTACGGTTGAAGACACCCATATTTGGGAGCCTATAAAAAAGTCCAAGTGTAGGCTAGCTGTAGTTGATCCGAACAAAAGCGAGATAAGAGAATGGGCTGCTAACAATGGTGGGCAATATATATTTAATTATGGGGATTGTTTTGGATCTTCTATAAGCAAAATATGCAACTCCATATCCGCGACTCTATAACGCTCCCTCAGTTACACGCTCTGTGCCGTAAGGAGGCTGTGTTGAAAATTCCAGGAAGTTAAACTAAAAACATTCTCTAAGAAAAACGGTATAGTTCCGTTATCCTAGGGATAGGGATAAAACGAATGGCTACGCTAACTATTGATTTTACGCCTCGCGACACCCTCAATCAGCTACACCGAACCATCAAACTCAACACTGAAACCCTTCACTATGGGCTAAGGCTCATAGAGTCTGAAGCTGACATTAAGGAGAGGATTGAGTCGGAGGATGATTTTTTCCATATTCAAATTGGCGAACCCCTGAGTGAAAGTGATCTGAAAGCACACCTCAAGGCAATGCTTTTGACGAAGTACTTCGAAGACTTAATCAAGGGCTTGAGCTTAGCCCTATACGACTCTCACGCCTTACTAAATTTCCGCGTATACCTTTGTGAAAGCCCTCCGTTAGATGCAACACTCATCAATGAAAAGCATGAAGCGTTACGAAAAAAATCGATTAAAACCCATTTTCCTAATCTTATCACACAAATTTCACATGTGATCGGAAAAGACTTGCCTTTAGATAAGGAAATGCTTTCGATTAACAAAGCTAGAAATTGCTTAGTGCATGATAACGGCATTGTCGTTGATCCAAAGAACATAAACGACGCTGTGAACAATACGCTCACTGTGCACTGGTTACGGCATAGCATGTATAAAAAGGAGGGAGACAAAGAGGTAGAGATGGTTGCAGGAGATAGTATTTCCCATGAGTCGCCAGCATATTGTAGAAAGGTACTTAGTAGCAAATCATTTCATCCAGGAGAGATCGTCAATTTTAACTATAAAGAGGCACTTGATGTCGCATACACATGCCTTGAATTCGGACAAGCATTATTTAATTGCCAGTGTGAATTTCTGAAAGAAAATACGGTTGAAATTGCTACGAAAGGTGCAGGTTAATCACAACCTCCTTGTTACCTCAAGGATCTGTAGCAACCTCCAATACCTAAGCGCATCTGTCGTCCCGACTGGACAAGATTTCATACGTGAGATGGCCGCTTTGTAGATACAGCTGTCGATAGCGGAAGTCGTCGTGATGTCCGCTCTGTATTCTGACTCTGACTAAAATGACCTAGCTCTATCAGATATATTAGAAAAACCTAACGGTCTGCAAAGTTCGCACAGCTGACCAGATGATTGAACAGCCTGGCCAGCTAGGTTGGCCGAGGGCGACCATCATCTGACCACAACTGATCAGATTCTTGACTGTCTACAGCAGGAATGTAGCTGAGATTCGCTTCGGGTACGTATATTCTCAGCTGCCTATCCGGCAGGAATAAGCGAACCTCACGAATGGATTATAGTTCGTTATCCGGTTTTACAGCTTCGATGATACTTACCTGTCCATGACCGACGCCCAGGATCATCCAGAACTCGCCATCCAGTTCCAACATATCCCCGACATCAATTGCTAGATCTCTATCACCGACAGTGGCTTGTTTGCTCAGTATGAAGTCGGTTACGGATTTGGGAGGGGACTCATATACTGGCCAGTGCATAGCCCAACTGGTCGCACGATTAAGTAGGTCATCAAAAGGAACAATGGGGCTGCTTGACTCGCTATACTCGGCATTATTGAGATAGAACGTACCAATATTTTCGTAAGCATTGCGTAGCTGCGTCAGCGTCATAGCCTTAACGGGGCGCTTCTCTGCCTTGAGACCGGCCCGAGATAGGTAGGCATCAATTTTGTCTTCTTTATCACACGCATCCGGCCGCGCAAGCCAGATGGCAACTGAAACCGCTCCACAGTCATACCCCAGTTCTTGGAAGGCAGGAAGGTCCGCCAGTTTAATGTCGGTTGTCATTTCACTTACCTGTTTGCGATCCAGGGTCAATTTGACAGACTGGTTCGGAATTACTAATGTTGAAATGATCGTAAGCGAAGCTGCGATCAGCCCTCACAGAGGGTCGAGGTCGGCAAGCCTCAAAATCTGCGATCGAACACATCTGATAGCCTCAAATCGTACTCAATACATGAACCTGAGTGCGCGTAAACTTGCCGCGCACGTAGGAGAGAATCATGATTGAGGACAAGTCTGTCTTTACTGTACTCGCTCGCCAGTTTGTCGAGCAACTCAAAAACAAGCAACACATCAACATAAAGCCAGCCAAAGCGAGGGAGTTACTCTCCTTAATGGTCGGCGCAAAATCCCACAACAGCCTTATTTCACTGCTCCCCAAACCTGCTGAGGATTGGCTGGACTCAGAGGCGCTTGATACGCTTGCTTTCAAAGGCACGTAGCGATTATCAAACCGAATCATGACCTTATTGACCATCGGTATCTGTACATCGTACTTGGTTCAAATCATGTACTTGAACAAGCCCATACTCTTGCGGACAAAGGCTTGTCCTGACCCTGGAGTTTTAGGTTGAATCGGGTTCAAGTTCTGAATCCGATGAGGATCTGGTTGAGCATCTTCGAGTGGTCACCATTTCAGCACAACTCACTTCGAGCTACGATCTCTGCTGCAACATGATACTTCAGGAGTATCGACGAAGGAGTAGGGGCGTATCGAAAGTCTGGCCACCATGATTACTCTCTTCTTTTGACCTGTTCGTTGTACAAACGCTAGAAGACGCTCCCCCCGCTCTGCATCAGCTTCCGGTATCTACACTTTTCTTTTTTGTGAACAGACTGATGAGTTTGAGAATACCCGCTTCCAGGGGGTTATCTTTCCTATAGATCATCGATATGTTGATTTGAGCCGGTCCATGGGACACATCTTCAATCAGCAAAGATTTCTCATAACGGCTGCCTACCACCATATTTTTACCGATCACGGTATAGCCTAATCCGGCGGCAACACACCCAAGCACGCCATCGGCGCTGCTCATAACCATCATCTCTTCGTCGCTTCTGCCCGCGTCTTGTTGCCAGGTTAGTGCAGACTGACGGTAGGCGCATCCCTCTTCACGGACACAAAGTACCGGCTCATACACCCCGTCCAATGACGACACTATGACCAGATCCTCATCCACCACCGGAATGGAAGTTAACGTGGAATGAGAGGTTGCATTCCCAACTACGGCGCAGTCAACCTTGCTATTCAATACGGCGGTAACCTGCTCGGAACTGGTGGCGGTGAATATTTTAGGCTTTATCTCGGGGTGGGTTTGTTTCAGCTCTTTAAGCACCAACGGAAGGTGGACGGCGGCAAAGGTTTCCGGCGTACCTATACGCAGGTTATAGCTCCCCTTGCCGCGACTGATAGCGGATGCTGCCTGATATTCCAGTTGCAAGATATCAACGGCATACCTGTAGAGAAGCTGACCCGATGGCGTCAGCCTCAATTGGCGCCCAATCAACGAAAAGAGCTTCGTATCCAGTTCATTTTCCAGTTTATGGATACGGGCGGTGATATTGGACTGGACAGTATTGAGCTTTTTTGACGCCCCGTTGAGACCGCCCTCATCCACCACCGCCTTAAATGTCCTCAGGTTCACTATCTCCATACACTTCTCTTTTGTTGAAATGTTTGTTCTTTATAAATCAATTTTTAAGACTATCAGATAAGTTTAGGCTGAGTGAATAACAAGAAAGAAAAGAGGCCGTGACATGCAGGAAGGACTTAGCAAAAGTCGGGTTTACCTGGCGGGTATCTGCAGCCTGATCGTTACCGTCGGTGTCGCTCGCTTCTCTTATACGTCTCTTCTCCCGATCATGCAGGCCGAAACCGGACTGACGGATGCCGATGGTGGCTGGCTGGCAACAGCCAATTACCTGGGCTATATGCTTGGCGTGCTGATGGCTGCCAGCCTGAATAGCCTGCATCACAAATATTTACTGCACCGCCTCTATCTCGCGCTCAGCGTAGTTACTTCAATAGCCATGGTGTTTTCGACCGACCTGTTTATCTGGTCGTTGCTACGCTTTGTCGCCGGGATCTGCGCTTCCGGCGGCCTGATTATCGCTTCAGGCCTGATTTTGAAATGGATGGTTAGTAACGGGTATCGTGTGGAGCTCGGTATCCATTTTGCCGGTGTCGGCATTGGTATCATTTTTACAGCGTTATTGGTCGAATCATTGTTCTTTGTGTCAGCCGATTGGCAGCATCAATGGCTGGCATTCGCCGTCATGGCAGCCCTGTTTTCAGTCCCAGCCTGGCGCTGGATGCCTCAGCCAACTTCAGAGCAAGCCGCAGCAAATACAGAACATATCAAGGCACAAGTTCCTGGGCGCTATGAGTTCAATCAGCTAATAACGGTAACAGAGATGATCACCGGAACTATTTTCATAAACCAACCAGTGGGACCACGTAGCACCTCACATACGTTAAGTGCTAATTATTCTTGCTCTGGATTGGGTTTTACTAACTGTTTGCAAATTTAGCCGTATTTTTGATGGCAACTATTGAAGCTACTAAAGCAGCATAACCAATGAGGGGTAAATCATGGAAAAGACGTATAAGCACGCACTCATCGCAGCGCTGGTGCTAGCAGTGATGGGTTGTGATAATTACGACAATAACAACTCTGTACTACTAGAAGATTCAATTACGATCAAACGCGACAATTGGGGCGTACCGCACGTCTATGCGGATGATACCTATGGCGTTTTTTACGGCATGGGCTATGCGCTAGCAGAGGATCGCTTGTTCCAGATGGAGATGGCCAAGCGGTCTGTCATGGGGGCCGTCTCGGAGGTTTTGGGGGCAGAATTCATCAGTGTCGATAGGAGGTCTCGCGGTGGTTCCAGTCAAGCCTCTATCCAGGAGCAGTTAGATGCGTTGTCGCAAGACGATCAGGACATCTTTAACGGCTATGCAAACGGCTTCAATGTGCGCATGCGTGAAGTAATGGCCGATCCGGACAATTTGATGCCAAAGGAGTTCATCGATTACGGGTTCGAACCCCTTGAATGGACAGCCTTAGACGTGGCGATGATCTACGTTGGTACCATGGCAAACAGATTCTCCAATGGCAGTGGCGAGATTGGTAACCTATCCAGGTTGAGCGACTTGAAGGCAGGACTTGGTGATATAGCTGGGGCAGAGATGTTCGAGCAGATCTATTGGTCGGACGACAAACTGTCAATCACTACAGTACCGCGTGTGCTCGGCGTGAACTCGTTTGCGATTAATGATCAGGCCAGTAAGTCAGATGTCCCAGCCATAGCCGACAGTGATAAGA
>SDWK01000135.1 GCA_004195335.1 Shewanella sp. | reverse complement strand
CATCCCCTTAGCGGTAAGTGGTGCCTTTCACACGCCGCTAATGCAGTCGGCGGTTGATGGACTGTCTGGGATTATAGCCAATCTTTCTTTTCATGAGCCACTTATTCCTATTATAGCTAACACTACGGCTCAGCCAATAATCACTGCTGAGCCGGTGACGGCAGAACTCCTTAGACAGTTGTGTAGTAGTGTTCAGTGGCAGCGCTCTGTTGAGTATATGGTAAATGAGGGTGTGGCTACCTTTATTGAGATAGGACCGGGGAAAGTGCTCAGTGGTCTTATTAAACGAATAAACAAAGGTGTTAAAATCATATTAAAGCTCATTTTTTACAATAAAAAAGCACCCGCAGGTGCTTATCAAATATAGCTGAGTATGACTTAGAATGCGTACAGCAGGGTCATATTCGTTTCGGTATCGGTGCTTTTCTTATCGTCTAACGGCTCACTGTTATAACGAACAATAACGGCGAACTTCATCGCTAATGCTCCGATTATGTTGGCTGTGATAGACGTTTCCGAACGTCCCTCCAAGCTGTCACCATAGTCGGCCACAAACATCTGCTTAAACTTTGAAGACTCTGTGATCTGCTTTTCAAAGTTAACCACACCATGAGCAACTAAACTATCTTCAGTATCGTAACCCGCAGCCGTAGCGCTTTCATCATCCAGACGTTTATACTGATAACCTGGACCGACTTCAACATTGAATAGGGTCTTACCTGTATCGATAAATTTGTGGCCATAACCAGCAGAGACAGTAGACTTTGAATCGAAACCAGTAAATGGGTCTATCTCATGGTTACCGTTAACGAATATATAGTTTTTTTCGTCCAACTTGTAATCCGCTTGAATTAAGCCATAGTAACGCTTACCAGTCACCTCACCGGTATCCTCTTTATATAAGGCTTCCAACAAGTACTGGTTTTCCCAATTACCCAGTTCATGCTTCATATCCAGACGGCCTTTTACCGATGTGGTTTCGGTATTACCCGTTGTCAGCGTTGCACCTAATTCAGCATCTCCGCCGAATGTCTTATCGCCCTCGACAAAGTTCGCGCCTGCGTGAGCTGTAAAAGGTGCAGCCATTAAAATAGCAGATGCTATAAGCAATTTTTTCATTTTTATACCACTCCGAAAGATCATATCCCTTAAAATCGGCGCAATATTAACACTCACAAAACAGAATTGAAAATGATTGATACAAGTCAAAAATAAAAATGGCTAACCTTAATAAGGAGGATCAACTCAAATAAAAATGCCCGCACTAGGCGGGCATTAAAGACAAGTTGTCTTTAAAATTAAAACGACTTATTTAATCTGTGGGTCAAGCTCACCTGATTGGTATGCTTTATACATAGCTTGCAACGACTTAGGCTTAATTTTTGAGCCCATACCAGCACACCCAAACGCTTCGTAACGTGTAGTACAGATATCAGCCATCGCTTCCATAGATGCTTTAAGGAATTTACGTGGATCAAATTCACTTGGGTTTTCAGCTAAGAACTTACGTACAGCACCGGTAGATGCTAAACGAAGATCGGTATCAATATTGACCTTACGCACGCCGTGCTTGATACCTTCAACGATCTCTTCTAACGGAACACCATATGTTTCAGGGATTGCGCCGCCATACTGGTTGATAATTTCCAACCACTCTTGGGGTACTGAAGATGAACCATGCATAACTAAGTGAGTGTTAGGAATACGCGCGTGGATCTCTTTGATACGATCGATACGCAGTACATCACCCGTAGGCTTACGGCTAAACTTATACGCACCATGACTGGTACCGATTGCGATCGCCAATGCGTCAACGTGAGTATCGGCGACGAAACGTGCCGCTTCTTCAGGTGTCGTTAGCATCTGGTCCATGCTCAAAATACCTGCAGCACCGATACCATCTTCTTCACCGGCTTCACCGGTTTCAAGACTCCCCAGACAACCGATTTCACCCTCAACAGACACACCACAAGCATGAGCAAATGCCACAGTCTTACGGGTAACGTCGACGTTATACTCATAGGAAGCTGGAGTCTTACCGTCAGCCATCAATGAGCCATCCATCATTACCGATGACATGCCTAACTGAATCGAACGCTGACAAATATCAGGATCGGTACCATGGTCCTGGTGAATACACACTGGGATGTCAGGATACTGCTCGAGTGCAGCAGCCATCAAATATTTAAGGAACTGAGGACGAGCATACTTACGTGCACCCGCCGAAGCCTGAACAATAACAGGGCTGTCGGTCGCTTCAGCAGCTTGCATGATTGCACGCATCTGCTCAAGATTGTTCACATTAAAAGCGGGGACGCCATAACCATGCTCTGCAGCATGATCTAGCATTTGACGTAGGGAAATTAAAGCCATTATTTACTCCAATAATAGGGTGATTTACATCACCGAGGTCACTATCGTTTGGATTGATTTTTATATGCTTTAACCCATGAAAATGAATGAATAATGATTCTGTGATCTTTTATTCCCACTGAGGAAGCTGGTTCATTAACACGAGTCAAAGCACGGTTTTTTTTATTTAAATTATTTCACTGATTTTTATTGTTTTTTCAGCTGTTAATTTGCTATTTGCCGCGAGACTCAAGCATAGCAACGGCTGGCAACTCTTTTCCTTCGAGGAACTCGAGGAATGCACCGCCACCCGTTGAGATATAAGAGACTTTATCGGCAATACCATACTTATCGACTGCCGCTAGAGTGTCACCACCTCCAGCGATAGAGAATGCGTTCGAATCTGCAATCGCTTGAGCGATACGCTTAGTACCTTCACCAAACTGATCGAACTCAAATACACCGACAGGTCCGTTCCATACGATGGTTCCAGCATTCTTTAATATTTCAGATAATGCTTCAGCGCTATCAGGACCGATGTCGAAGATCATATCTTCAGATGTCACTTCACTCACATCTTTAAGCGTAGCGATTGCTGTAGGGCTGAACTTGCTGGCCACAACCACATCGGTTGGCACTGGGATATCACCGCCACGGCTTTGAGCGTTAGCGACAAGACGCTTCGCTTCTTCAATCAGGTCGGCTTCATAAAGAGACTTACCGACTTCATGTCCCGCTGCAGCTATAAAGGTATTCGCGATTCCGCCACCAACAACAAGTTGGTCAACGATACCTGAAAGGCTTTCAAGCACGGTAAGCTTAGTCGACACTTTTGAACCACCTACAATCGCCACTAATGGACGTGCAGGGTTATCCATCGCCTTACCCAGTGCATCTAATTCACCCGCCAATAAAGGGCCAGCACATGCAATAGGAGCATGAAGACCGACACCATGGGTCGATGCCTGAGCGCGGTGAGCGGTACCGAAAGCATCCATCACATAGACATCACAAAGCGCAGCGAGCTTTTTAGCTAACGCTTCATCATTCTTCTTCTCACCGACGTTAAAACGAACGTTTTCAAATACAACAAGCTCACCCACATTAGCTTCGACACCATCGAGGTAATCGGCGGCCAGACGAACTGGGCACGCTAAGGCTTTTGTCAGATAATCGACAACAGGTTGCAGTGAAAACTCGGCATTGTATTCACCTTCGGTTGGACGCCCAAGGTGAGACATCACCATAACGGCGGCGCCCTTTTCGAGAGCGAGTTTGATTGTTGGTAGTGCGGCACGAAGACGTGCATCACTGGTCACCACACCGTCACTGACGGGTACGTTAAGATCTTCACGAATAAGCACTCGCTTACCTTGGAGATCTAACTCTGACATATTGATAATAGCCATTTATATTTCCTCAAATGTTTAAAATTAAAAGTTATAAATCAAAAGTTAAAAATAAATTGGTTATCCTGACAGCTGGGACACGACACCAAGCCATCAGGTTAAATTATAAGTCCAAAGCTGAGATGATGGCCTATCGTATTCGACGATTCGACAGACTTTCGACAAAAAGACGATAGCCTGCCTGCAAGTGTCATCTTAGCTCCACCTGCGCAGTATCGTCTTGGCGCTATATTTTAAGCGGCTCTGATCGCCTTTATCATCTCTAAACTGGTATCTAGCATGCGGTTAGCAAAGCCCCATTCGTTGTCACACCACAGGAGCAGCTTCACCAAATGTCCGGCACTGACCCGCGTCTGGGTGCCATCGACGATGCTAGATCTTGGGTCGTGGTTAAAATCACACGATACCAAAGGCTCATTAGTATAGCCTAAAACGCCCTTATAAAGCCCTGTAGACGAATTAGAAAGCACCTGATTTACTTGAGCAATGTCAACTCTTGACTCCAAAGTCACAGAAAGATCGATCGCCGTGACATTGATCGTAGGCACTCGCACCGAGATCGCTTCAAATTTATCTTTCATCTTTGGCAATATGCGCTCTATTCCTCGAGCCAGCTTAGTATCGACCGGAATAATAGACTGACCCGCCGCGCGTGTTCGCCGCAGATCATCATGATAGGCATCGATCACTTGCTGGTCATTCATCGCCGAGTGGATCGTCGTTATGGCACCGCTTTTGACTTTAAAGTGTTCATCTAACACTTCGATGACAGGCACAATACAGTTTGTTGTACATGAGGCATTGGAGACCACTGTATGCTCTGCTTTAAGAAGATGATGATTGACGCCATAGACAATCGTCGCATCAACATCGCTCGAGGATGGGTGGCTTATCAATACTTGCTTCGCACCGGCATGGACATGAGCTTCACAACTTGTTCTATCGGAAAACGCCCCCGTCGCTTCATAAACAATATCGATATCCATCTCTCGCCATGGGAGCTTAGAGGGATCACGTTCATGTAAAAGCGTAATGACATCATCACCAATCACCATTTTAAGGCCATCAGCATCGAGAGAAGCCTGAGATTGAAAGCGTCCATGGGTCGTGTCGTAACGAGTAAGGTGAAGCATGGCTTCGGGTGTGGCGAGTTCATTGATGGCCACGATCTGAATTTGATCGCGTTTACCCGACTCGTAAAGAGCACGAAGAATTGAACGACCGATACGGCCATATCCATTGATTGCGACTCTGATCATTAAGCTAATTCTACCCTTTTATACTCTTTTCTTGATACAACAACGGCCTACCACTCTCGGTAAGCCGTTATAACATGAGCATAGAGACTTAAAAAAATAAAAGTCTGAAGCACTCACTATTTTCGTATCTTATATTTAAAGACCTTTAGCCGCTTCAACTACATTTTCAACGGTAAAGCCAAAGTGCTTCATCAACTCTCCACCAGGAGCAGACTCACCAAACGTAGTCATACCAACCACTGCACCACCGAATCCAACATACTTATGCCAGAAATCGACGTGAGCCGCTTCGATTGCAACACGCTTAGTCACAGTCTTTGGTAGTACAGCGTCTTTGTATGCAGCATCTTGCTTGTCGAACTCGTTAGTCGACGGCATAGACACGACACGCACCTTCTGACCCTGCGCTGTAAGCACTGCGGCAGAATCGATCGCGAGTTGCACTTCAGAGCCTGTGGCGATAAGGATTAAATCGGCCGTTCCTTCACAATCGACTAATACATAACCACCCTTAGCAACATCGGCTAACTGCTGAGCGCTACGTGGTTGAGCCTTAAGGCCTTGGCGACTGAAGATCAATGACGTTGGCGCCTCACGACGTTCAATTGCATTTTTCCAAGATACAGCCGTTTCAGCAGCATCACATGGACGCCACACAGTCATATTCGGTGTCATACGTAGGTTAGCCAACTGCTCTACAGGCTGATGAGTTGGACCATCTTCACCTTGACCAATTGAGTCATGGGTATAAACGAAGATGTTTTGAATGCCCATCAGCGCAGACATACGAACTGCGTTACGAGCGTATTCCATAAACATCATGAACGTTGCGCCGAAATTGATGAAACCACCGTGCAGTGACACACCATTCATGATGCCGCTCATACCGAATTCACGTACACCGTAATAGATGTAGTTACCTGCGGCATCGTCTTGAATACCTTTAGAACCAGACCAAAGTGTCAGGTTTGAACCTGCTAAGTCAGCGCTGCCGCCTAACATTTCAGGTAAGATAGCACCGAATGCAGCAATGGCATTTTGTGATGCTTTACGGCTGGCAATGCCTTCCGCTTTATCCTGACACTCTTGAATGAAGGCTTGTGCCTTAGCTTCAAATTCAGCTGGGAGTTCGCCGGTAATAACACGACGCTCATACTCGCTTGCCAACTCTGGGAATTCAGCCTTATATGAGGCTAACTTCTCACTCCACGCAGACTCTCTGGTCGCGCCAATATCTTTTGCATCCCAACCTGCATAAACGTTGTCAGGAATTTCAAATGCACCATGCTCCCAACCAAGGAATTCACGGGCAGCTTGGATTTCAGCATCGCCCAATGGCGCGCCATGACAATCGTGGCTACCGGACTTGTTTGGTGAACCAAAACCAATAGTTGTCTTACAGCAGATCATCGATGGCTTATCGGTAACTGATTTAGCTTCTTCGATTGCCGCGCGGATAGCATCGCTATCATGGCCATCGACATTTGCAATAACATGCCAGCCATAGGCTTCGAAACGTTTAGGCGTATCATCGGTGAACCAACCTTCGACGTGTCCGTCGATAGAGATACCGTTGTCATCCCAGAACGCCACGAGTTTGCCCAGCCCTAAAGTACCGGCTAATGAACAGACTTCATGAGAAAGACCTTCCATCAAACAGCCATCACCAAGGAAACAATAAGTGAAGTGATCGACGATATCATGACCTGGGCGGTTAAACTGCGCAGCCAATGTCTTCTCCGCAATAGCCATACCCACAGCGTTACTGATACCAGCGCCTAATGGACCTGTCGTGGTTTCAACACCGGGTGTGTAACCATATTCAGGGTGACCAGGGGTCTTAGAGTGCAACTGACGAAAGTTCTGCAGCTCTTCGATTGGTAATGCATAACCGGTAAGGTGAAGCAAAGAGTAGATAAGCATAGAACCGTGGCCGTTTGATAGAATAAAACGGTCGCGATCAGCCCATTCTGGGTTGTTTGGGTTGTGCTTAAGGAAATCATTCCAGAGTACTTCAGCAATATCCGCCATCCCCATTGGTGCACCTGGGTGACCAGAATTGGCTTTTTGAACGGCATCCATAGTTAATGCGCGGATAGCGTTTGCGAGTTCTTTGCGAGATGACATGATCTCTCCTGCTTATTATTAGGGGTTTGCGGGCAATTGTGGGGACATATTTTCCCCTACTAGGCAGTGGGACGCAATTAAAATTCACTCATATCGATAATATTCAGCACTTTCTTATTCGTTATCAGTAAAACTCACCAAAATTAATACTTTAACAACATGCTGTTACC
>SDWK01000131.1 GCA_004195335.1 Shewanella sp. | reverse complement strand
ATATAAGCCTAATTCAATATTGATTGGTACTACAAGTGACCTAAATATCGGCCAGATCACCCTTGGTTTCTAACCAAGTTTTCCGATCACCCGAGCGTTTCTTGGCAAGTAACATATCCATCAAAGCCATCGTATCATCAACATCATCAATGGTTAACTGAACGAGTCTTCGTGTATTGGGATCCATCGTCGTCTCCCTTAATTGAAGCGGGTTCATCTCACCTAGCCCTTTAAAGCGGGTGACTTGAACTTTACCTTTCTTCTTTTCAGCTGTAATGCGGTCCAAGATACCCTGTTTTTCCGATTCATCCAGGGCATAAAAAACCTCTTTACCCACGTCGATTCTGAACAGTGGTGGCATAGCAACATAGATATGCCCCTTCTCGACTAACACTTTATAATGCCTCATAAACAAGGCACAAAGTAGTGTCGCAATATGCAATCCATCTGAATCGGCATCGGCTAAGATACATATTTTGCCATATCTTAACTCTGAAATATCTTCACAATCCGGATCACAGCCAATAGCAACTGAGATATCATGGACTTCTGCAGATGCCAAGACTTGGCTTGCATCCACTTCCCACGTATTTAAAATCTTACCACGAAGCGGCATGATAGCTTGAAACTCTCGGTCTCGAGCTTGCTTCGCACTCCCTCCCGCCGAGTCACCTTCGACTAAGAAAAGCTCCCCTCGCATTGGGTCTTGACCACTACAATCGGTCAATTTGCCGGGTAGCGCAGGACCAGAAGTCACCTTCTTACGCGCCACTTTCTTAGCTGATTTCAATCGTTTCTGCGCATTGTTTATGCACATTTCAGCCAAAGCCTCAGCTTGGACAGTATGAGTATTAAGCCAAAGACTGAAAGAATCTCTTAGGATACCAGATACAAACGCCGCACATTGACGACTAGATAACTTCTCCTTTGTCTGTCCGGCAAATTGTGGATCTTGCATCTTCACCGACATGATAAAGCTACAACGATCCCAGATATCCTCAGGGGTAAGTTTCATCCCTCTTGGGAGTAGGTTACGAAACTCGCAAAACTCACGCATGGAATCGAGCAAGCCCTGCCTGAAACCGTTAACATGAGTACCACCTAATGGGGTAGGAATGAGGTTAACATAGCTTTCATTGAGGTATTCGCCCCCCTCTGGCAACCAAGTAATCGCCCAGTCTACCGTCTCAAGATTTCCCTTAAAGCTGCCTATAAATGGCTCTTCAGGCAACATCAGAGCACCTTTAATAGACGATATGAGGTAATCCGTTAACCCACTTTCATAGAACCACTCTTGTACCTCATCAGTTTGTTTGTTCACAAACTTGATCTTAAGTCCGGGACATAAAACCGCCTTGGCTCTTAACAGGTATACAAGCTTGGAAATAGAGAAGTTTGCAAAATCAAAGTAGCTGGGAGTCGGCCAAAAGTGAACTCGTGTACCTGAATTTCTACGGCCACAAGTTCCTGTTTCGACAAGCTCTTCAACCTTGTTGCCATGCTCGAAAGCCATGTCATAAACAATGCCATTACGTCGAACCGTAATTTCTACGCGACTCGATAGCGCATTAACCACTGAGATCCCAACTCCGTGCAGGCCACCCGAAAATTGATAATTATCATTCGAGAACTTAGCGCCGGCGTGCAGTTTAGTTAAGATCAATTCAACACCAGTGATCCCCTCTTCAGGGTGTATATCTACGGGCATACCACGGCCATCATCGATAACCTCGAGAGAGTTATCTTTATGCAAGATGACATCTATCTTAGTCGCGTGTCCTGCCAGCGCTTCATCGACACTGTTGTCGATAACTTCTTGTCCCAAGTGATTAGGACGCGTGGTATCGGTATACATACCTGGGCGGCGTTTAACTGGATCGAGCCCATTTAAGACTTCGATGGCATCTGAGGTGTATTGGTTTGTCATGGCCCACACAATATAATGTTATTCAGGCCATGTTGAGGCCCTACATGGCTATTTGTCAAGAAACAGAAACTCACAGATGGAATGCAACTGCTTTTCATAGCCTATAAAACTATGATCACCACCGGCTTCAACCAGAAGTTGGCAACAATGGTATTTCTGAACGGCTTGTTGATAATCGAGGACTTCATCACCCGATTGCAATAATACAAAGAAACGATCCGGGTTAAAAATAACTTTAGTATTAAACTCTGCGACGTCACATTTATGTTCAGGACTCACCTGATAATGCTCATCGGTATAAGGGTTATGCTGAGGGCCGATAAACTCATCGAAGAGATCAAATGGTGTCACAGCTGGGTTTATCAATGCAGCCCGGCCACCATATTTTTCAGCTAAATAACTCGCAAAATACCCACCAAGAGAGGAACCGATAAAGGACAATGTTTCACCAGCATCGAGGGCTGACTCAACTAGACCAGACAACAAAATCATCGCTTTTTTAGGACTGGAAGGTAATTGAGGCTGCATAAAAACGAGATCCGGGTAATGCTCAGCAATGAACTGCGCAGTAACAATTCCTTTTTCTGATAAAGGGGAACTATTAAACCCATGAATATAGAGCAGCATATTTCCTCATTCTGTGGTTATTCACGTTATGAACAATCACAATGGACCAACCTGGGGAGTCATCGAAAAAACACAATAAACGATCCGTGGAATGCTAACACTTGCGGAGGTTTCTACCAAGGGTTAGCGATTAATAACTCGGCTTAAGGCAATAAATTTACAACATATCAGAAACCTTGAACGTTACAATGGCGCCTCCCGAATGCTTTGCTAGTGATCTTGCGAGCGACCTAGTAACCACTCGCCTCTCTATCTGGTGAGAAGTTGTCACCAGGCACCCGATAAATATTAGTTAAAATACTGCCATCCGCTTTTAGCTCAAGCAATCGATAACCGGGTTGAAGGGCATCCAATGCGAAATAGGAAGATTTTGGCTTGAATTGAATACAGGTTGATGGTGTCGACATCAAACGTACCATGCCATGCTTTCCGAGGTGTTCTTGGTCCAATTTTTGGTGTACATGTCCCCACAGTAATCCTTTTATCTGTGGTAGTTCAGCCATTTGTTCAATGAAATCGCTGCCGTTGTCCATACAGTGCTGATCGAGCCAAGTGCAATTAACTAATATCGGATTATGATGCATTACAAGCAAGATATGGCGATCGGGTTGGTCGGCGATCGCGCTCTTGATAATGTCAATCTCACTATCGGACATGTGCCCGCCAGGCTTTCCCCGAACCGTTGAATCTAACATGATGATCTGCCAATTTCCGGCTAGGATTCTTCTTTGCCCAAAAATTTTCGGCCCCTGCATATTAAGATGCATGATACGAGGGTCATCATGATTGCCCGGTAGATAATGGCAAGGCAATTCGATGGGAGAAATGGCTCGTAAAAAATGCTGATAGGACTCACTGGAATAGTCTTGACTGATATCACCGGTAGCCAACATAAAATCGGCAGGGTAATGCACTGCATTAATCGTGTTAAGTACAGCTTCTAGACTTTGAGCCGTATTGACACCTAGCAGCTGAGCGTCAGGATCGGCAAACAGATGTGGGTCCGTAATCTGTACGACTCGCACACTAGCATTATCTTCGATTGAATAAGAGATAGCCTCTTTTAACACAATTAAACCCTAAGATTCTGACAAACAAATCGCACTCATGTGGCTATCGATCTTTAATAACTCTTCCAAAAAAGCATTGACCTGATACTTTTCATCACGATGGTGCATACGTACATTTGGATAATCATATACCGGACGCAATTGATAAATCTGTCGACTAGTTAACACTTCTGCTAATTTCGCATCATGATAAACCCTTACACAGACCTGTGGAGAGTGGACGTAATCAGATTGACTCAGCTCTCTTGAGATCTCGATCAGTTGGGTATACTTGGTATTTTCGAGTAAGCGCACATCGAGGCATCCAAACTCTCCTTCAACTTGCCAGACATCCCCTTGCCCCACTTCAGAGGGTAGCCAACGCAAAATGTAGAAATAATTTCGGCCGCAGAGAGATAAAAACCGATTTATATCGGGCTGGTACTTCTTAGGATTTAAGCTACATGCTGTCTTACTCACGGACATTTCTCTTTCAATAATGTTTGATTTACGTTCAAGGCAATAGCCTTTAACACTTACTACTTAAAACTGATTACTTAAGTCTTAGTGTTTTATAGTTTAGCTCAAGCCACTGCAGTCCAATAACGGTGGACGCATTGTTGATTATACCATCTTTCACTAAAGTAAATGCCTCCGCACGCCCCATGACATGAACGAGTATATCTTCATTCTCTTCGCTAAGTCCGTGCACTCCATGCGCTTGGCTTGCATCAACTTCAGCCCAAAAAAAATCAAATTTTTCACTGGAGCCTCCCGGACTGGAGAAATAAGTCGCGAGCTTCTCAATCTTTCGAGCCTTTATCCCGGCTTCCTCTTTAAGCTCCCTTGATGCTACATCTAAGGCAGACTCTCCCGGTTCAATCATGCCTGCGACCAACTCCAGCAGCCAAGGTGTATTCCCCGAACGAAATACGGGGATCCTTATCTGCTCAATTAAAATGACCTGATCGGTGTTGGGATCGTAGGGCAACACGATGACGGCATCTCCCCTCTCAAACACTTCCCGGACAACCTCACCGCTCCAGCCACCATTGAATAATCTATGCTTAAACCGATATTCATCCAAGGTAAAAAAACCTTGAAAGAGGGTCCTTTTCCCCAACAATTCTACATCCTCATGGCTATATTTTTGTTTCATTTAAACCTCCATATTGGATCGTTTTTGCAGTAATAAACCATTAGGTGTAGCCAAAAGCAACGCTAAACAAATGGTACAGATAAAATAGGTAGAAAAAGCATAATTAAAATCAAAAACTGTTACAATTTATAGTTGACTTAAAAACAGGTAATTTCTTAATATCTATCTCTTAAATGAAATAGTCATTAAGTTTAGATGTATCGGGAAGCGTCGGGAAGCGCAAACCGCCTTACAGTTTTTTGTGAGGTATCACTTAGCTATATAAAGTTAAATGGCTCCTCCAGTGGAGGATTTTGTCTAAAAGGACAACTAATGAAATTCAAGATCCGAACGATATGCGCAGCTTTAACGCTTGCAGCCACCACTTCAGCCGTACAGGCCGATGATTTATTGCAGATTTACGAACAAGCGCTCACAAGTGATCCTATCGCCTTACAGGCAAAGGCTCAGCGAGATGCCCTGTACGAACAGATTGAAGAAAACCGTGCTCCATTACTTCCTACCATCAGCGCTAGCGTAGGTTACGGAAAAAGTTGGAGTGATGTCTCAGCAAGCGAATATAATAGCGGTCTGAATGCTGGTGTAACCTTAAATCAGGTTATTTACGACCACAGCGCATGGGTAGGACTAAGCTTAGCCGAGCTGGCAGCTTCTCAGGCCGACGCTGCCTATGCCTCGGAACTGCAAAAGCTAATCATCCGAGTAACCAGTGCCTATTTCGACGTCTTATCGGCTAAAGATAACTTCGAATTTCAAGGTTCTGAAAAACGTGCTATCGAACGTCAGCTAGAGCAGACTAAGCAAAGATTTGCCGTAGGTCTGACCGCCATTACCGACGTACACGAAGCACAGGCTCAGTATGACTTGGCTCGCGCCGCTGAAATTTTGTCAGAAAACGAGCTAATCAATAGCTACGAAGCATTACGTGAAATTACCGGTATCGATCATAAGTCGATCAATATCTTAGATACCACTCGCTTCACCGCGGTCACGCCATCCCCTGCACAACCTAACGACTGGTTGAAGATGGCTGAGACTAACAGTGTCGATCTTATGACCAGGCGTATCGGTAAAGATATCGCTCAAGAGACCATCAGTCTCTATAAGGCTGGTCACATGCCTTCGCTAAGTTTAAATGCCGGCTATCAGACCAACCTTGAACAAAAAAGTCATGAAGACAACAACAGCGATTTCGATAATGCCAACGTCGCTTTGACACTGAGCATCCCCATTTTCGAAGGCTTTAAAGTCACATCAAAAGTCAATCAAGCTCAGTATCAGTTTGTTGATGCAAGTGAAAAGCTGGAACAGACCTACCGTAAGGTCGTTAAAGATGTCCGCAACAACTTTAACAACGTCGGCGCTTCAATCAGCTCGATAAAAGCTTATGAGCAATCAGTGCTCTCTTCAGAGAGTGCCTTGAAAGCGACTCAAGCAGGCTTTGAGGTCGGAACCCGTACTATTGTTGACGTACTGAACCGAACTCGAGATCTCTATGATTCAAAGCGTAAGTTATCTGATGCGCGTTACGGTTATGTCAACTCGATTCTAGCACTTAAGCAAGCCGCTGGGACCTTGAATGAAGATGACGTCATCGCTATCAACAGTGGCCTGACAGCACAAGTTGTAGCGCCATAAGCTATCGATGATAAGACCAGGCTAAAAAAAACCGCCAACTAACTCAGTTAGTGGCGGTTTTTTTATTCTCAAATATTTGAGAACTATACCAATTGGTATTAGAACACTAATTCTACACCAGCGAAGTAACCCTTAAACTGTGAGTTTGTACTCACGCCATCGAAGTCATTCACATCGAAGCTAAAGTCACGGTAACCGACGCGCACCTTGGTATCGAGTGCCGTACCATCAAACTGCCAACCTAGACCGACAGAATAGTCATAGACACTGGACTCATCGATACCCACCATCACTTCGGCAAAACCATAAAGACCCAAACCCGGAACACCAACCTGTGCATCGGCGTAAGCCATTACGATACCGCTATCGAGTTCTTTTTCAGAGTTCTGACGACCATTAGTCGCAGTGTCATTCACGCGGAATGAACCGTGCATTTTCTTATATGCGGCACCTAGATCGAGTGCAACGAGATCATTGTCAAGAATCTCGTAATAGAGCACGAAATCCGTATTACTGAGATCGGTATTTGATGAGATATCTCCGGTAAACTCTTTACCACCAAAGCTCATCGTCGTACCCGTTGCCAGACTTGCATTACCACTTGAGTCCAGGCTATTTTCACGGATCTTGAAATTAGGAATGAGTGGGATACCATGTTCAACGGCCACCCAGACACTGCCCTGAGCGTCAGAACTATAGTTAAAGTCTTGCTGCGGTTGACCATTTTCAGCAAAAGTTCCACTTGTATCCGCCTTCCAGTAATCACCACCGACTTTAAAACCAATCAGTGAAGCTGCCTGTGCAGAAGTTCCTACTAGCGATGTTAGTAGAGCACATGCAATTAATGTTTTTTTCATTAGTTAATTAACCTTTAGTCAATAAGTTAGTTAGATCGATAACAGCCGCATTAGCGCGGGAAATAT
>SDWK01000127.1 GCA_004195335.1 Shewanella sp. | reverse complement strand
ACCCAGACTCACCCATGACCGGTCTGCAATGTGAAGCCTGTCACGGCCCTCTCGGGAAGCACAATAAGGGCGGGAAGGAGCCCATGATTGCTTTTGGGAAAGACAGTAAGCTCGATGCCACCAGCAAAAACAGTACTTGCCTCGGATGCCATAACGATCCACAGCAGATGGCCTGGCACAGCAGTAGTCATAATCTCGATGAGGTGGCCTGCGTGGATTGTCATCAAATCCATACTGCCAAGGATCCGATACTGGATCCGCAAAATATCAACGATACCTGTACCAGTTGTCACCCTCAGAAGAAGGCGGATATGAATAAGCGTTCGTCTCATCCGCTGAAATGGGATCATATGACCTGTATCGATTGTCATAATCCACACGGCTCCATGGGTGAGAGTGCCCTCAATCAAATCACGATTAATGATACTTGCTATAGCTGTCATGCCGAGAAGCGTGGGCCCTTTCTTTGGGAACATGCACCCGTCACTGAAAACTGTGCCAGTTGTCATAACCCTCACGGCAGTGTAAATGAATCACTGCTCAGCAGCCGCGCCCCCCAGCTTTGTCAGCAGTGCCATATGGATGATGGTCACGCCAGCCGCGCTGTGCCGCTCGATGGTCAGGATGCCTTCGGTGGCGGTAAGAGTTGCCTTAACTGTCATAGCCAAATTCACGGCTCTAACCATCCTGCCGGCAGCAAGCTGCAGCGTTAATTGAGGAGTAAAAAACATGAGATACAAACTAAACCTCATCACCCTTGCACTCGTCTCAGTGTCCGGCAGCGCGATGGCCGCCGATTTTAGTGTGAACAAGGCCAACACCAGTGGTGTTAACGCTGACAAATTTCAATGTAAGCGTTGTCCTGATACAACAGGCTATCGCGGTATTGTTGAGTTAGGCGCGGCCTATAGTGACAGTGATGATATTCATAGTGCTAATGCACTCAACAGTGAAGATGGCACCCATGGCGTGCTGAATGCTGATGTAAGGTATCGCAGCAAAACAGGTTACCGAGCCAAAGCTCAGGCGACTAATCTAGGTCTTACTAACAGCCGTGTTTACCTTGAAGCGGGTAAGGCTGGCAGTTATCAAGCCGAGTTAGATTACCGTCAGCTAAGTCAATATCAACACGATAATGCGAAGAGCAACCTCTGGTATGCCGATGGGACGTTAACCCCTAGTGCCCAAGTGCAAACCCAAGAGCTATCGCTTAAGCGTAAACAGATGGGGATGGGTCTATCGGCCGGGTATCAGTGGGGCGAGCAAGACTACCAAGTCTTTGCCCGTTATAGCCAAGAAGAGAAGACAGGTTACCAGGCATCGAGTTTTGTTAGCCCTCGGCCCACCAACTTTGGTCTGCCCGTCGATGCCACAACTGACAAGCTCACTTCGGGCCTGAGCATCAGCGGTCAAAATTGGCTGACTTCGCTGAATTATCAATACAGCGAATACGATAACCAAATAGATTCTCTGAGCCTGCCTTATCTGGCTGATATCTACGCGCCGGCACCGGATAACAGTGCCTATCAACTCAGCCTGTCAGGTCAATACTTGTTTAATCGCACCGCCATCAGTACTCAGCTTGCGACAGGACGAATGATACAAGATGCGGCTGTGATTCAAACCACAGGTAACCCTATCCAGAACTGGGATGGCCAAGTCGATACCACTGATGGCAAGCTGGCTATCACCTCGGTTCTGGATAATCGCCTCCGCCTTGGCGGAAGTGTCAGCTACTCCAAGCGTGATAACAAGAGCTCGGTATGGGAATTTGCTCAACTGGAATCTGACGGTATCAGCGGTGCCTTCAAACAAAACGTGCTGCTGGATACGGAAAAGCTGAATTACAAAGTCAACGTCAGCTATCGCATCAATAGCGACTACCGCCTACAAGCAGGTTTTGACCGCGAAGAGTTAGAGCGTAACCACAGTGCCCGCGAGCAAACCGATGAAAGCACCGTCTGGACCAAGCTCGATATCCGCAGCTTTGCCAACAGTAAGCTCAAGCTTAAAGCCAGTTTCAGCCAGCGTGATGGTAGCCAATATCAAGCCAGCGGTCTGACATCGAGCATTGAAAACCCACTACTGCGTAAGTTCTATCTTGCAGACCGTGACCGCAGCGCTTTTGAAGCTAAGTTCAATCACGCCCCAGCAGATTGGATTAACGTCAGCCTTATTGGCCGCTATGCCGAAGATGATTACAGCGATACCGCCCTAGGGCTCACATCTTCTGAGGACTACAGCTACAACCTCAATGCTGATATGCAATTTGATAAACAGCTATCGGGCTACGCCTTTGCCGGTCAGCAGTGGATCGAGTCACAACAAAATGGCAGTCAGAGTTTTAGTGCGTCCGATTGGTCAGCCCAAGTTGATGACGAGTTTATCAATCTCGGCGCGGGCATGAATTACACCGGGCTAATGCAAGACAAGCTGAGCCTGGGCTTGGATTACCTGTTCGCGAACTCAAGCAGTGACAAGCAGGTGGTTTATGTCAGTACTGAGCCTCAAGGTGATTACTACTCTTACCGCCACAGTGCAGAGCTGTATGCGAACTACAAAGTCAGTGAGCAGCTCGGCGTCAGGCTGGGTTACCAGTACGAACGTTATTACGACACCGACAATGCGCAGGTCGATGTCAATGCCATAGATGGGTTAACGACTCTGGGCAAACTTAACCATAACTATAACGCGCACCAGGTGATGTTGTCGTTTAGCTACCAGTTGCGCTAGTGCCAGCAGCTAATCATTACTAATGAGGAAAAAATAATGGAACGCAGAAGTTTCTTAAAAATGAGTGCCGCTATGGGCTGCGCCGCGACGGTGGCAGGCTGTAACTCCAGCTCAAGCGATGTTGATGTCGTGTCACCAACGCCTCCGGTCACCGAAGGTGAAACCATGAACTGGTCTTCCTGTCTGGTTAACTGCGGCTCTAACTGCCCGGTCAGAGTCTATTCAAAAGATGGGGTGATCACCCGCATCGAGTCGCAGTTCACCACCGAAGACACATATGGTAATCACGATGTGCGAGCCTGCCTGCGAGGCCGTTCGCTGCGAAAGCGTGTGTATGCTCCTGAGCGTTTGAAATACCCCATGAAGCGTGTCGGCCCCCGTGGCAGTGGCCAGTTTGAGCGGATCAGTTGGGATGAGGCCTTGAATATTGTCGCCGAAAGGCTGCAGGGCATCATCGACCAATATGGTAACGAGTCGATCTTCGATATGACGGGTACAGGTACTTTCGGACACTTTAAATCAATCCCCATGGCGTACCGTTGGTTAAACACCATGGGCGGTAGTTTGAGACGTTATGGCGTATACAGCTATGCACAGCTGTTTGAAGCGTCAAAATATACCTACGGCACTCCCATGGTGGGCCTCCAGGGCAGTACCTATTCTGAAATGCAAAACTCAGATTTGGTGTTATTTGTGGGCCACAACCCATCAGAGTTACGTATGAGTGGCTCTGGGCAAGGTTTTGATTTTTTAAATCAAAAACAAACTAACAATTTTAAGAGCATTGTTATCGATCCACGCTACACCGACTCTACAGTAGGTAAGGAAGATCAGTGGATAGCCATCCGTCCGGGAACGGATGCGGCGCTGTTCGAGGCGCTGGCTTATGAGTGGATCACTCAGGGGAAAGTCGATCAGGCCTTCCTGGACAAGTATTGTGTTGGCTACGATGAGAAGACTATGCCGGAAGGCGTTGGCTACGAGGAGAGCTACAAATCTTACATTTTAGACAATGCCACTATCGGCGAGCTGACCCCGGGAGATAATGCCAAGACCCCCGCCAGAGCCGCGAGCATCACGGGCATACCTGAACATACCATTATCGAGTTGGCGAGGGAACTGGCAGCGGCTAAGGCACCATTCATTCAGTTAGGGCTCACATTGAATCGCCAGGCTGCAGGTGAAAACAATATGCGTGCCGGCTACATGTTGCCAATATTACTCGGTCAACTTGGCCTGCCCGGAACCAATAACGGTGGGGATACCATGGGAGGCCATTGTGTTGTCCCTCGCATCGCGGAATTGGAAAACCCGGTAAAGAAAGAGATCTCCTTTTTTACCTATGTTCAGGCGGTCGAAGACGGCAAGAACATGTCGGTGCTGAAGGATGGGGTACGTGGAGTCGATCTGGATGAAAATGGCGACGGTAAACTGGGCACCGATATCAAGGCGATCATCAACATATTCAGTAACTCTATGATTAATCAACATTCAGATGTGCGAAAGTCTGAAGAGGTGATAAAGGATGAGAGTAAATGTGAGTTTATCCTGACGATCGATAATGTAATGACCCCCAGCGCCAAATTTTCCGACATCATACTGCCGGACACTACCTGGCTTGAAGATGAAGAGCTGGTCAATCAAAACCATGTACCAGGCGATACCGGGACTGTTATTCAGATGACTTCGGGTATCGAACCTCTGTTTGAGAGTCGTCACCTCTATGATATTTTGACCGAAATCGCCAAGAGGATGGGCTTCGAGCAGGCGTTCACAGAGGGCAAGACGGCTCAGCAGTGGCAGGGTGAGATGTATGCCGTGGCGCAAGCAGCCAACCCTGGTTTGCCAGATAAAGAGGTGATGTTGAAGCAAGGCATCTATCGTAAGTATCTGCCCCACGGCAGTCAGATTGCGATGAAAGGTTTCCGTGACGATCCTGAGGCCAACCGCCTCTATACTCCATCGGGTAAGATTGAGATCTACTCATCACGCTTGGCACATAAGGCCAAAACCTGGGAGCTAAGAGAGGGGGATGTGATCTCGGCGCTGCCCAAGTATACCCCCACTTGGGACGGCTATGAGGACAGTGAAACCCGGGAAAAATATCCACTACAGCTGACCTGTTACCACACTAAGGGGCGGGTTCACTCCAGTTACCATAATATCCCCTGGCTCAGAGAGGTGGTGCAAGATGCCGTGTGGATGAATCCTATCGATGCTCAGGCGAGAAATCTGAAAACCGGCGACTTGGTGCATGTCTTTAACGATCGCGGCACCCTGGAGGTCGAGGTTAAGGTCACCCCTCGAATCATGATTGGTGTCACCGCACTGGGCCAAGGTGCCTGGTCAAAATTTGAGGATGGCATCGATAAGGGAGGCAATGTGAATACCATTACCTCACAACGCCCCACGCCTTTGTCGAAGGGAAATCCACAGCATACTAACCGGGTCGAGATCCGCAGAGCCTGATAGGAGTTAACAATGAGTAATAATGTTCAATACGGCTTTTATGTCGATTCAAGTAAGTGTACGGGCTGTAAGACCTGTCAGGTATCGTGCAAAGATCGTAAGGATCTGCCCGTAGGCATCAACTGGCGTCGCGTGTATGAATATGGTGGCGGTCTGTGGACAGAGAATGCCGATGGCACTGTCAACCAGAATGTGTTTGCCTACTATACCTCTATTGGGTGCAATCACTGTAGTGAGCCCGCCTGTGTCAAGGCTTGCCCGACGGGTGCGATGCACAAACGCAAACAAGATGGTCTGGTGCATGTGGCGTCAGACCTGTGTATTGGCTGCGAGAGTTGCGCCCGTGCCTGCCCCTATGATGCACCGCAGATAGATAAGGCCCGCAAGGTGATGACCAAATGTGATGGCTGTTATGAGCGGCTGGCCGAAGGTAAGAATCCGACCTGTGTTGAGTCATGTCCGATGCGCGCCATCGACTTTGGCACTATGGATGCACTCAAAGAGAAGTACCCGGATGCGGTGAAGCCTAACTTTGCTCCTTTACCGAGCAGCAGTATCACATCCCCCAATCTACTGATGAAGCCCAATCGTCATGCCCGTGCTAGCGGCAGCATAGATGGTGTCGTGTTAAATCATTCTGAGGTCTGATCCATTAGCGGCGTCCTTTGGGGCGCCGCTTGTTAACATTTGCAACCAAAACAGAGGAGCCTATGGCAACGTTAACCAGAGACACTTACCTTGAGTATCAGGGGGTCGCTCGTATCCTGCACAACGTGCTGTTCTTTGATCCCAGCATCGATCTTATCGGTAGCTTTATTGCACATAAGAGCATAGACAGTTGGCCCGACTATTCGCAGGATGAGTCGAAGGCAAAGCAGTCAATTAACAACTACTTGAAACACTGGAGTCCGGAGCAGAGCCTGTCACTAAAACTGGATTATGGGCAACTTTTTTATGGACCGGGCGATCCCAGTGCCGCCCCTTGGGGCTCTGTCTATTTGAGTGAGAAACAGCTACTCAATGGTGAGTCGACTCAGTCCTTGATGACTTTCTACCGAGAGAGGGGCATCACATTTGAACTGGACTCGAATCAGCCTATCGACCACTTGGGACTATTTTTCGCCGTACTGGATCAGATCTTCGGTCAGCTGTCCGAGGAGGATAATTCTGAGCTAACTGGCACTTGCATTATTTTGCTGCAGCAACATCTACTGCCTTGGTCCGACCGTTGTCTCGAGTTAATGCATCATCACGCCGAGAGTGATTTTTATCGGGGGATAGCAGAGCTTACTAAATGCTATCTGGATGAACTGACTAAGTCACTGCAAATTGTACCCATACAGGCACAGTTGTTTCGTTAATCTATGTTAGTGGTGAGTCATGAATTTTATAAGATCTGTCGGTGAGCAGTGGAAGAAGTCTGAGTTTGCGGGGAAAATTGCCCTTGTGCTCGCCGATGAAATTGAGGTGCGTAACTTGTTCAATGGCGCAACCAAGATAATGGCGGTGGCAAACCTTATCGCAGCCATGAGCTATTATGGCCTGGATGACGAGTTCCTTGAGGAGAATCTCGATGATGCTCATATGCTTATTATTTTATTCGATTGCTTTAGGCTGCTTATAGTCAAACAGATTGAGCATGACAAGCTCAATCAGGCCGAACACCTGATCATCCAAATTGCTAAATACTATGGCTCAAAAACTTATGCCTCTGAAACCGAGCAGGGGTATACGGCGGAGCTTAAGCTGTTCCAGAAGCATATTTGTGACCTTTGTCAGAAGCTCGAAAAGCTGCAAAGCCTGCGGCGTAGCCAATATCGGAGTATGGGAAGAAATGCTTAATGGCAGATGCTTGTCGTACTTGTCATGAGCACTCAAGTGCTGCCGCCTATAGCCACTTCAAGAGTAATGGTGCAGTTCTCTTTGAAGACAATATGGGGATAGCTGACTTGCCATTACCGGTCGAGTCTTGCTCAACCTGTCATGGTGAAGGTAAAGAGTTTGGTATCGACAAGATGCATATGGGAGGCGCTCACTAACTTAGAATGGTGAAAGCTTCATCCGCTATGAGACCCCGCTTCTTCTATAAAATACGCGCGTGAGGACAATAAGTCTTAACAATAACTTAAT
>SDWK01000121.1 GCA_004195335.1 Shewanella sp. | reverse complement strand
CCTATGAAACAACTGCTCGATTTTCTGCCGTTAGTGATTTTCTTTGCCGTCTATAAGTTATTCGATATCTATGCTGCCAGCGGCGCATTAATTGCGGCCACTGCCCTGCAGTTGATAGTGTCCTACCTGCTTTACAAAAAAATAGAGAAAATGCACCTTATCACCTTCGTTATGGTGACGGTTTTCGGTACCCTCACCCTCGTCTTTCATGATGATGCATTTATCAAATGGAAAGTCACCGTCGTCTATGCTCTGTTCGCCATTGCCCTTGCCGTCAGTCAATTTATCAACAAGCCGATTCTCAAGAGCATGCTAGGCAAAGACTTGATTGTTGAAGACAGAATTTGGGCTCATGTTACTTGGTACTGGGTGGCTTTCTTTGTTGCTTGTTCTCTGGTCAATATCTATGTGGCATTTAGCCTACCGCAAGAGGTTTGGGTCAACTTCAAAGTCTTTGGTTTAACGGCCCTCACCTTAGTCAATACGGTTATTACCGTGATTTATCTCTATAAAAATATGCCAGAAGAACATAAGAAAGAACTAAATAATAAGTAAGGGAAGTCCCCTTAACATCATTAATTTCACGCCAGAACAGATAAAAGGAACTGACCTATGTGGTACATGATCTCCTCTCAAGATGTTGAGAACAGTTTAGAACAGCGTCTCAGTGCCCGCCCCGAGCATTTGGCTCGTTTGCAACTCCTTGCCGATGAAGGACGCCTCTTAGTCGCGGGGCCTCACCCAGCTATAGATAATGAAAATCCTGGTGATGCGGGCTTTACCGGCTCTTTAGTCGTTGCGGATTTTGCATCACTAGAAGATGCTCAGGCATGGGCCGATCAAGACCCCTACATTGCGGCTGGCGTGTATGAGAAGGTTATCGTTAAACCATTTAAACGTGTACTGCCATAAGGTTAGCTTAAGAATTTATATTAAGAACTTATATTAGGAACTTTGATTGATGAAAATCGTCTCTTTTAATATCAATGGTATTCGCGCCAGATTGCACCAACTTCAGGCGTTAATTGATAGCCATCAACCAGATGTGATCGGCTTACAGGAAACGAAGGCCCATGACGAAGTGTTCCCTGTCGGTGATGTCGAAGCCATGGGATACAAGGTGCACTATCATGGTGGCAAGGCCCATTACGGTGTCGCCATGTTATCTAAGCTTGAACCTGTAAAAGTACAAAAAGGGTTTCCGACCGATGATGACGAGGCCCAACGCCGCATGATCATGGGCACATTCACCCAAGAAAATGGCCGACCGCTGACGATATTAAATGGCTACTTCCCTCAAGGCGATAACATCAGTCATGAGACCAAGTATCCGGCTAAACGCAAGTTCTATAAAGATCTGATGCACTATCTTAACGAACACCATAACCCAGATGAAGATATCGCCATCATAGGTGACATCAACATCTCGCCGGTGGATCTCGATATCGGCATTGGCGCCCCGAATGCCAAGCGCTGGCTGAAAACAGGCAAGTGCAGTTTCCAACCCGAAGAGCGAGAATGGCTGAAGACGTTAATGGATTGGGGCTTAGTTGACACCTTTCGTGAGCTTCACCCCGAGCGCAGCGAACGTTACTCCTGGTTCGATTACCGCAGCAAAGGCTTCGTTGATAATCGTGGACTACGAATCGACGTCGTGTTGGCGACAAAATCATTAGTAGAACGTCTGATTGAATCCGATGTAGATTATGAGCTGAGAGGCATAGAGAAACCGTCCGATCATGCGCCTATCTGGAGCACGTTCAAGTAAGTATTTAAAAATACTGACAGGGTCTATAGTCGCTATTATCGGTTGCTATAGGCCTTTACTATCAAGTCCTCAACACCTCCTATCCAATACAAGCCAGCAAAACTAATACCTTGAAATAAAAACCTTAAAAATAATAACCCACTGAAAATTTGACCATCCATTCTGTTATCTGACAAGCAAAAAAAAACGCATTCATTCAACTGATTAAAACGGTCGTTTGTTTTGGGGTACTAATTTGTCATCTTAGGTCACTTCTCATTACTTCACATTTAAGTGATAGTCGTCATATAAAAATAGATTTTCATGACGGTCGTCACAAGCGAGCGCGTTCGTTGAATCAAAAACAGAAACAGATGAAGAGCTGAGAGGAAAATATGGAAGCATCTTTTTGGGATGGTAAACGCGCTTCAGGAATTGAAGATGAAATTAATTTCAATGAATACAGCTCGGCAGTTCAGGCCATCGAGGAAGCATTTTTAAAATATGCTGACAGACCGGCATTTACCAGCTTAGGCCATACATTAAGCTTTCAAGAGATAAACACCTACAGCGCCGAGTTTGCTCATTACCTGCAAAACCATACCTCATTGATCCCAGGTGATGCCATCGCCATTCAGATGCTCAACACCTTGCAATACCCTATTGCCGTATATGGTGCGCTCAGAGCTGGCCTCAGAATCGTCAATACTAACCCCCTCTATACAGAGCGGGAGATGATCCACCAGTTTAACGACTCGGGGGCAAAAGCCCTGCTCTGTATGGATATTTTTGCTAAGTCGGTGGAAAACATTCAGCAGCAGACGAGTCTGGAGCTGATAATGGTAGCCAGCCTTGCCGATATGCTACCCGGCGTGAAACGCGTGTTGATCAACTCCACCGTTAAACATATTAAGAAGATGGTCCCAAAATATCATCTGCCTGAAGCTATCTCATTTAGAAAAGCACTGAAACAGTGTAAGGGTAAAAGCTTTACCCCCGCTCACCTTTCAAACCCTGATGACACCATAGTCTTACAATATACCGGCGGTACTACTGGGGTGGCAAAAAGCGCTGAGCTCACCAATGCCAACATCATTGCCAACATGCTTCAGGCTGGCTCTGTCGTGGGACAAACCGATGAGCATGGTAATCCTCTTATAGAAGAGAACAAACAGTCGATCATGGTGGCTCCCTTGCCGCTCTACCACATCTATTCATTCACCGTACACATGATGGCGTTCTTCAGATTAGGTGAACACAGTGTACTGATAGCCAATCCCAGAGACACAGAGACCTTTATCAAGGCAATGAAGCCATTTCAAATCACCGGACTTATGGGGCTCAATACACTCTTTGTCTCCTTAATGGAGAGTCCAAACTTTAAAGATCTGGACTTTAGTGAATTGATTTTTACCCTATCAGGCGGAACGGCGCTGATCGATGATACAGCCAACCGATGGAAAACGATCACTGGGGTCGGTATTTCAGAGGCCTACGGCTTGACCGAGTGTTCTCCTGCTGTATGTATGAATCCAATTAATGGTTTGGAACGACAAGGGACTGTGGGTCAGGCCCTGCAAGGAACGGCACTTAAATGCATCAATGCCATCGGCGAAGAAGTCCCTATCGGGCAACGTGGCGAGTTGTGTATTAAGGGGCCTCAGGTAATGAAGGGCTACTGGAATCGCCCCAAGGCGACGAGAGAGTCATTTACAGAAGATGGTAAATGGTTACTCACTGGAGACGTTGCCATCATAGATGATGACGGTTATGTCAGTATTGTCGACCGCGTGAAAGATATGATCATTGTCTCTGGCTTTAATGTCTTTCCAAATGAAATTGAAGCCGTTGTGGCCACTCACCCGGATGTGATCAACTGTGCAGCCATAGGGGTTCCCGATCCCAAACGCGGTGAAGTCGTCAAACTTTATGTTGTAACCAACCATAACGCCAGCCTCGACGGCGATGAGATTAAAGCGTTCTGCAAGGATAAGCTTACGGCTTATAAGATCCCCCGAATTTATGAATTCAGAACAGAACTTCCGATGTCTCCCGTAGGTAAGATATTACGCAGAAAACTAAAAGAAGAAACGGATCCCGTTAAAATGACGGCTTAATCACCAATTTCGGTGCTAGCCTAGCTAGTAGAGTGAGAGGCTCTCTCTTGCTCTACTTATTCATTTGATATCTGCCTTAACCTGAATCTTCCCGGCGCTTCTCCGGTCCAACGTTTAAAGGCACGCTGAAATGCGGTCGGTGAGCCAAACCCCAACAGATAAGCAATTTCGCCTAACGTCAGTGCGGTGTCGCGCACATAGGAGATAGACAGATCACGGCGGGTCTCATTGAGTGTCTTTTGAAAACTGCCCCCCTCTTCGACCAGCTTACGCCTGACCGTCCATGGAGCCATATTAAGCTGCTCGGAAACCTGCTCCAGAGTCGGTGTGGTGCCGTCAAGCAAGGGCCCGATAGCACAACTGACCTTTTCATGAAAACTTAAGCCTAACCGAGCCTTCTCAAGCTTTTCATCTGCGCCTCGCCTTAACAACTCAAATGTTGGCCCACTGCGACTCAAACAAGGCCACTCCAGAGCTTCAGCATTTAATACCAGATAGTTATCAGCTTGATCGAAGAGGACTTCGCAATTGAAATACTCGCCATATTTATCTGCATAAGCTGGAGCTGGGAATTCAAAACAGACCTTGGCAACGGCATCGTCTCGACCACATAGCGCATTGAGGACGCAATACCAGCCGGATAATACCGAATCGACGACAAAATGATTGTATTCATTATAGGGATTGATGGAATAAAACATTAACACGCCTTGCCCATCTTCGATGCCGTAATCACGACACAGTTCCCGACTCTTGCCCTGCTCCATACCGAAAGAGTGACTCACATAGAACCGAGATTGTCCTCTGGAGTTATACTTGTTCAACAACTCATAGGTGCTAATTTGTTCACATGCTTGCTTCAAGTTTTGCGCCGACAGTGCCAGCAGACCGGCAATACCTAAGTTCGTCGGTGTAGTTAGCTCTCCCATCACCAAGCCAAGCCAGGGGGCACCACTTTTTATAATGCAGTCATGACCGATACGCATAAACTTGGGAATGGTCACTCTGGCATCGGGTGAGCACAGAGCGGTCTGATTGATGGAGTATTTAGCTAAGATGTCATCGACATCAATATCCATATGTTCCATCGCCTTAATCACAATCTCGATATATGAAACAGAAATATCACCTAACTTCATCAGACAACCTTATGCAAACTACAATCATCAATTTGTAATACTTGGTCATTGGCCAATCCTATCATTCGCTCTATCTTTAACCAAACAATAATTATCAGGTATCAAACGATGAGCAAATCCTATCCCCATTTAATGGCACCATTAGACTTAGGCTTTCGAACAATCAAAAACCGCGGTTTAATGGGCTCGATGCACACCAATTTAGAGGAGGCGCCGGGCGGATTCGAACGTATGGCCGCCTACTATGCCAGACGAGCAGCGGGTGGGATCGGCATGATAGTCACAGGAGGGTTTGCGCCTAACGTCGAAGGCGGTGGCATGCCGAATGCGGCCATGATCGCCACCGATGAAGATATCAACAAACACAGATTAATCACCGAGGCCGTACACCAAGAAGATGGGGTGATCTGTCTACAGATATTGCATACCGGCCGCTACGCCTACCAGCCTCAATTAGTCAGCTGCTCCCCGATACAGGCACCGATAAATCCATTTGTTCCAAAGGAGCTCGATGAAGCCGGAATAGAGAAACAGATCCAAGATTTTGTCACCTGTGCATTGAACTCTCAGATTGCCGGTTATGATGGCGTCGAAATCATGGGCTCAGAAGGTTACTTCATTAACCAGTTTATCTGTAAACGCACCAATCACAGAACCGATCGTTGGGGCGGCAGTTATCAAAATCGCATTCGTTTAGCATTAGAGATTGTACGCCGAACCAGAGAAGCCGTCGGCAAAGAATTTATCATCATCTACCGCCTCTCGATGTTGGATTTGGTCGAAGATGGTAGTACATGGCAAGAGGTCGTCGAATTAGCGAAAGGGATAGAAGCGGTCGGTGCCACCATCATTAACACAGGCATAGGTTGGCATGAAGCCAGGGTTCCAACAATTGCTACCAGTGTCCCCCGCGGTGCCTTTGCCGAGATAACCAAACGGATGAAAAAGGAGGTAACGATCCCTTTATGCACCACCAACAGGATCAACACCCCGGAAGTCGCCGAGGAGATTCTGGCACAAGGCAACGCCGATATCATCTCTATGGCCCGTCCTATGTTAGCCGATCCCGATTTTATGCTAAAAGCCGCGGCGGATAAGGCCGATGAGATCAATACTTGTATCGGCTGTAATCAGGCCTGTTTGGATCATATCTTTCAGATGAAGTTGGTCTCCTGTCTGGTCAATCCACAAGCCTGTCATGAAACTAAATTGCTCATCGAACCCGCCACAGAACTCAAAAAAATTGCGGTGGTTGGCGCAGGTCCTGCCGGACTCGCAGCGGCAACCACCGCCGCTAAACGTGGCCATAGCGTCACGCTCTTCGAAGCCGATGACAAAATTGGGGGACAATTCAACCTCGCCAAGCAAGTACCGGGCAAAGAGGAGTTTGCTGAAACACTAAGATACTTCCAAAGGCAGATAGAACTTACTGGTGTAGAGCTTAGGCTCAACACTAAGGCTGAGCCAGACACGCTAACCGGTTACGATGAAGTGATTCTGGCAACGGGGATTATCCCCCGTCAACTGGATATCCCCGGCATAGAAGACCCTAGAGTGATGACCTACTTAGACGTATTGAAGTATAAAAAGCCGGTGGGAAAACGAGTCGCTATTATCGGGGCGGGTGGCATTGGTTTCGATATTGGTGAATACCTGTCCCATCAGGGGCAGTCATCGAGCTTGAACAAAGAGCGCTACATGAAAGAGTGGGGAGTAGACCTGACGGTTTCTACTCCAGGTGGTCTAATACCCCCTCAAGGTGAGCCTTCCCCCCGCGAGATATTCCTGATCCAACGCAAGAAGACAAAAGTTGGCGATGGTTTAGGTAAAAGTACAGGCTGGATCCACCGTACCGTATTGAAAAACAAAGGGGTCAAGATGATCAAGGGCGCCCAGTACGACAAGATTGATGAGCAAGGACTGCACATCACGGTCGATGGTGAAAGCCAAGTTTTAGCGGTAGACAATATCATCATCTGTGCCGGGCAGGACTCACACAGGGCGCTTCATTCGAACCTAATCGCCGAAAATATCAAGGTGACGTTAATAGGAGGCGCCGATATCGCATCGGAGTTGGATGCCAAGCGTGCCATTAAACAGGGAACCGAGGTTGCCGCGGCGCTTTAATACCAATCAGTATAAGAAAGTGATCTACTCAGCGTGTTTTTTGGCAACTAATTCAAGGCGAATGGATGATAGAATGGTTGCTCTCTTGTGAGGCCATTCAACGCAGAAGTGGGCAGCCAAAAACACGCCTAACAGGCGAATTTTAGCGCATCCGATGCTGTGTTAACGAGCTTTAACGTAGAACAACTATGTTCTTCACTCGTTGC
>SDWK01000116.1 GCA_004195335.1 Shewanella sp. | reverse complement strand
TGACGTCTAAAAATTGAGTTTCGCTACATTGCTAACCTGAATTCACATTCGAACCTGTAAAGGCGTACTGCTACGCTAGTACACTTGAAAACTAACTATGCCTATCGTTTTAAATAAGATCAAGAGAGATCTGCTAACAGTAGGGAAATTCATGGGGTAAAGGAAAAGCCCCTAGGTTTTAGGCGCGAGAACCTAGAAAGCAACTCTTCTTTGCTTTATCTTTTGTTTTTGACTTACTTCGAGCCTCGCAACTCGTAACTTTCTCAGCCTTGCCTTGAACTCGAATCTTTCTTAGCTCTTAGAAACACAAAAACCCGCCATAAGGCGGGTTATTGTGCGAACACTGCATCTTTTTTTACTGCGTACTACTAAATTACTTAGTAGCTAGCTTCTCACGGATACGTGCAGACTTACCTGAACGCTCACGTAGATAGTAAAGCTTAGCACGACGAACACGGCCGCGACGCTTAACTTCGATGCTAGAGATGATTGGGCTGTGAGTCTGGAACGCACGCTCAACACCTTCACCATTAGAGATTTTACGTACTGTGAATGCAGAGTGAACGCCGCGGTTACGCTTAGCGATTACAACGCCTTCAAACGACTGTAGACGCTCTTTACCGCCTTCTACAACACGTACTTTAACAACTACTGTGTCACCTGCACCAAATTCTGGTACATCTTGTTTCATTTGCTCTTCGTTGAGCATTTTAATGATGTTATTCATGAAATAAACTCCATACTAGGTATAACTGTCCGTAACTATCCGCTTTGGTTCGTTCGTTCAACAAACTCACTCAACAGCTTTGTTTGTTCGTCAGTCAGAGCTAGATTTTCTAATAAATCTGGTCGTCGTAACAAAGTTCTACCGAGACTTTGTTGCAGACGCCAGCGTCTAATATGTTCGTGGTTGCCACTTAATAACACTGCTGGTACATCTAAACCATCCAAGGTTTCAGGTCGCGTGTAGTGGGGACAATCCAGTAATCCGTCAGAGAAGGAGTCCTGCTCTGCCGATGCCTTTTTTCCTAGTACACCAGGAACCAGCCTTGATACCGAATCAATCAGAGCCATCGCTGGAAGTTCACCGCCCGAAAGCACGTAATCTCCAATTGACCACTCCTCATCCACTTCAGTTTGTATAATGCGCTCATCAATACCTTCGTATCGACCACACACTAGAATCAAACCGTCTGACTTAACTAACTCTTCAACGCCTTGCTGTGTCAGCTTGCGTCCCTGAGGAGAGAGATAAATCACTTTCGCATTTTCGCCTGTTGCAGCTTTCGCTGCATGGATAGCCTCGCGTAAAGGTTGCACCATCATCAACATGCCAGGGCCACCACCGTAAGGTCGGTCATCCACTGTCTTATGTTTATCATGGGTGAAATCTCGAGGATTCCACATTTGCAACTCAAGCAAACCGTTATTAACGGCTCGGCCCGTTACTCCAAAGTCTGTTATGGCACGAAACATCTCAGGAAACAGGGTTACTACCCCTAACCGCATATGCTCTACCTCGACTTAAAAGTCCGGATCCCAATCCACTGTGATCTGTTTTTCCGCTAAGTTCACCTCAATGATGAACTGCTCGGTGACAAAGGGGATCATACGTTCCGCTTTGCCGAAGCCATCTTTTGCGTTAGCTTTAACTAAAAGTACGTCATTCGATCCTGTTTCCACGATCTCCTGCACTTTACCCATGCTATAGCCTTTAGTATTAGTCACTTCACAACCGATAAGATCTCGCCAGTAGAATTCATCTTCTGGTAAGGTGTTCATCTGTTCTGGAGTCACCGCAATCTCACAATTAGTGAGCATTTGCGCATGTTCCCGTGTTTCTACGCCCTCAAGACAAGCGACAACCGCTTTACCCTGAAAACGCCACTGGAGCACTTTAACTTCGCGCCATTCACCCTGCTCTTTTATCAACCAAGGAGAATAGTCAAAAATACCTTCAACAGAATCGGTATAGGTAGTGATCTTCAACCAACCCTTAATGCCATGACTGGATCCTAATTTCCCCAGTACAACAGGTTCTTGTTTACTACTCATCAATCTATACCTTAACGCAATTAAGCAGCAGCTTTACGTGCGTCTTTGATTAGCTTTGCTACACGATCAGATGTAGCAGCACCAGTAGCAACCCAGTGCTCAACGCGAGCTAGGTCTAAACGTAGAGATTCTTCCTGGCCACGAGCCATTGGGTTGAAGAAACCAACACGTTCGATGAAACGACCGTCACGAGCATTACGGCTATCAGCAACTACGATGTTGTAAAATGGACGCTTTTTTGCGCCGCCACGAGCTAAACGAATGGTAACCATGCGTCTTTTATCCTCTAATGATTTGCTTCTTATGAAGCAAAAATAAAAACTGGAACCCCGTGTTCGCGAAAAGTCCCAGATAGAAAGCCGAGCGATTTTACCTTACTCGCCGGCGAATGCAACCAATTAGATGATTTAAACACCTAATTTTTACTGCAAATAGAAAGCCCACAGACAACAATATTAGCATCTATGGGCTTATAAGCTTATTTTAGTCAGACCGATTAACGACCCGGCATCTTCATTCCTGGTGGCAACATGCCGCTCATACCGCGCATCATCTTCTTCATGCCGCCTTTAGCTGACATCTTCTTCATCATCTTCTGCATCTGAGTAAACTGCTTCAATAAACGGTTAACGTCTTGGATCTGTGTGCCTGAACCTTGAGCAATACGACGCTTACGAGAACCTTTAATGATATCAGGACGAGAACGCTCACCTTTAGTCATAGAGTTAATGATAGCTTCCATCTGGTTGGTCATCTTGCCATTTTGAACTTGGGCAAGTGCCTCTGGCGGTAACTGACCAACACCTGGTAACTTTTCAATCATATTCATCATGCCGCCCATATTCTTCATCTGCTGAAGTTGTTCGCGGAAATCTTCAAGATCGAAACTGCCACCTTGCTTCACTTTGGCAGCAAGTTTCATCGCTTTGTCTTTATCGACGCCACGCTCTACTTCTTCAATCAGTGACAGTACATCTCCCATACCTAAGATACGTGACGCAACACGATCCGGGTAGAAAGGCTCTAAAGCATCGGTCTTCTCGCCAACACCTAAAAACTTAATCGGCTTACCGGTAATATGACGGATAGATAAAGCGGCACCACCACGAGCATCACCATCGACCTTAGTCAACACCACACCAGTCAAAGGCAAGGCTTCATTGAAAGCTTTTGCTATATTGGCCGCATCTTGGCCTGTCATAGCATCGACAACAAAAAGTGTCTCTACCGGATTGACCGCAGCATGAAGTGCCTTAATCTCATCCATCATGCTCTCATCGACATGCAGACGACCCGCAGTATCGACAATCACGACATCGATAAATTTAAGCTTGGCATGACTCATAGCCGCATTAACGATATCAATAGGCTTTTGGCTAACATCCGATGGGAAGAATTCAACTTCGACTTCGGTTGCCAAGGTTTCTAGCTGCTTGATTGCCGCTGGACGGTATACGTCGGCACTGACAACCAGAACAGATTTTTTCTCACGCTCACGCAAGAACTTAGCTAGCTTGGCGACACTGGTAGTTTTACCTGCACCTTGAAGACCCGCCAGCATTATCACAGCTGGAGGCTGAGCCGAAAGGTCTAAGGCTTCATTCGCTTCACCCATCGCGTTTTCTAATTCGCTCTGGACTATTTTAATAAATGCTTGGCCTGGACTTAGACTCTTAGATACTTCCTGCCCTACAGCACGCTCTTTTACACTGTTAACGAAATCACGTACAACAGGTAAAGCCACATCAGCTTCGAGTAGTGCCATACGCACTTCTCGTAAGGTTTCCTTAACATTATCTTCAGTTAAGCGCCCACGACCACTGATATTTTTTAGTGTTCGTGACAGTCTGTCCGTTAGGTTCTCAAACATTATCGAGTTCTTTACCGTTTAGAATTTACATTGATGTGGCACATTATATACCCAAGCCAACTTAAGATGCTAGTTTCAGCCCCGTAGGATAACGGAACAAGGTGGAGAATCGAGAGGATGCCGTTGCCTCGCCCAAATCCCCCAGGTAATGCAGGTACACGATGGCACTTCCGCAAGATACGCCAGCATGAAGAAAACGAGCAAAGTGGAAATCCCCACCACAGGGCATGTAAATGTGTAAACTTAGGCCTAACGCTCAGAAAGAACTAATTTTTATACACTAATCTACTGCACAAATGACAGTCGCTCGTGTTATTCTAGGAATAAGATTTACATGTGGGCTTTTCCAGCTCGGTGCATTAAACGGCATCGATAACAGTTAGTACACTGCAAACACAAACGATAGGTCAATACTCAATGGTCATATTTTCCGCTTCAGCCATGTTTTTTTACTGCATCGCCTTAGTGCTGGTGGTTAGCCGTCTATTCCATGCCGACGGTCCCAATCGTCGCATTGTTGCCGCCTTTGCTGCAATTGCTGTCGTACTGCATGCCGCTGCACTCTCACAGGCAATTTTTACAGGCAACGGTCAAAATTTTAGCCTCACCAATGTGATATCGATGGTGAACTGGATTATTGCTTTCACCTTCACGGTGCTGTTATTCAGACTGAAAATGATAATAGTCGTACCCGTAGTTTATGCCTGCTCAATCATCTCCGTCGCCCTGCTCTGGCTGGTACCACCAGAGTATATCACTCACTTCGAAATACACCCGGATGTGTTATCTCATGTCGTACTGTCGCTAATGGCCTACAGTGCCTTAATGATTGCGGCCCTATACGCGATACAGCTTGCTATTATCCAGCACAAATTAAAGAGTAAGAAACTCATAATGAGTCCCGCTATGCCGCCTTTGATGACAGTTGAGAAGCAACTTTATCACCTGGTCATCGTCGGCGTAATTCTGTTAAGTCTGGCATTAGCCACCGGCTTTATTTTCCTCGATGATATGTTTGCCGAAGGCAAAGGACACAAGGCGATACTCTCAATCCTCGCCTGGTTTACCTATATAGCCATGCTTGCACAACAATATTGGGTGGGATGTAAAATAAGAACCGCCGTACTGTACACCCTATCTGGCGCAACAATGTTAACGCTTGCTTATTTTGGCGCTCGAATAGTCAAAGAACTGATTCTCACCTGATAATGGCGAGTTAGTCTTATTTGTATCGATATTCAATAATTTGAATTTATCCTGACAATAAGGCTAGCTTGACACTTTCCTCGATAAGCTGTAATTACTAGTCTCTTACGCTTATTTATATTTTTATAATAGATTATCACCCAACACTGGAGCTCCTTTTTGGACGCGATATCGACAAGCACACTCTTGATAATTCTTGCTGTGCTAATCATAATTTCAGCCTATTTTTCAGGGTCTGAAACCGCCATGATGACACTGAACCGCTATCGTCTAAAGCATTTAGCCTCCAACGGCCACAAGGGAGCGATTCGGGCAATAAAGATGTTGGAGAGGCCTGATAGACTCATTGGCCTTATTCTAATCGGCAATAATCTAGTCAACATTCTAGCTTCAGCAATAGCCACCATCATTGGGATTCGGTTATTTGGCGATGTGGGGGTCGCCATCGCCACAGGTGTATTAACCTTAGTCGTCTTAGTCTTCGCCGAAGTCACCCCTAAAACCTTTGCGGCACTTCATCCAGAACGCATTGCCTTCCCCTCGAGCTTCATACTCCAGTGGTTACTTGTACTCCTATCTCCACTGGTTAAAATCGTCAATTTAATCACCTCTGGCTTCCTGCGATTACTAGGAATACGTTCGGTTCGAACATCGGACGCGCTGAGTCAAGAGGAATTACGCACAGTAGTACACGAGGCTGGAGCACTAATCCCCAGGCGTCACCAAGAGATGTTGTTGTCGATAATGGACCTTGAAAAGGTGACGGTCGAAGATATCATGGTCTCTCGTTCAGACCTTTACGCCATCAATATCAATGATGAGTTTAAGAGCATTAACAAGCAGGTTATTCAAAGCCCGCACACCCGAGTCTTGCTCTATAGAGACAACATCGATGATGCCGTAGGGTTTGTACATCTACGCGATGCACTTAGATTGCAATCAAAAGAGCAGTTCAGTAAATCTTCACTCCTCAGAGCGGTAAAAGAACTCTATTTCATCCCCGAGGGCACCCCTCTCAATGTTCAGTTAGCAAACTTCCAACAAAATAAAGAACGTATAGGGCTAGTGGTTGATGAGTACGGCGATATTCAGGGGCTGGTAACCTTAGAAGATATTCTTGAGGAGATTGTTGGCGACTTCACTACCTCTATGGTCCCAAGCCCCAAAGAAGATATCAATAAGCAACAAGATGGTAGTTTCTTGATTGAAGCGACTATTAATATTCGAGAGATGAATAAAGAGATGCTATGGGATTTTCCGATCGATGGTCCAAAGACTCTAAACGGTCTTATCGTCGAGTATCTCGAAGAGATCCCTGCCCCGAATACCAGTATGCGTATCGCAGGCTACCCTTTGGAAGTAATTGATGTAGCAGACAATAGGGTCAAAACTGTCAGGGTGATGCCGCAGTATTATAAAGTCCCCAAGAAACATGAAACACGCAAGAAACGCTAAACCGGAAATACAGTTCAATGTTACCAAAAATAAAAAGGCGCCTCAGGCGCCTTTTTACGTTCAAATGAATGTTCCATCATGTCCGTGCAGCACGGCGCTCTGTTTCAAGTACTCGTCGCTTATCAACCGCCATCGGCGTTATCCGATTATCTAATTCTTTCTCGAGCCCAAGCATAAAATACACTTCCGCCATTAAAAAGAACGGCCCAATAAGCAACTGATTCAAGTCATCCACAAATGCAGGCTTTGCCTTCTCATACTTGTGACCAATCAGTTGAAATACCCAACCAATAACAAACACGGCGAAGGCTATCCAAAGCGCCCCCTGTAGCTGAGCCACAAGATGCGAGGTATAAAGTACCGGAATGATAAACAAGGATAACCCTATGGCCAGGCGAACATGCAGCCTGATGTAATAGATAAGAACGCCAATAGTAAAGGTCGTTGCGACATTGATGCTGATGGCGGGCTCATCCAAAGCAAAAAACTTCAAAGGAATCAAGTTTAACAGTAAAAACAGCGACCAGATAATCATCGGAATACCGACAAAGTGCGTCTTAATATTTTTCGGATTAAAATGAACACTCTTATATGTCGATAACTGCTCTTCGGCCGATTTCATCTTTAGTTCTCTATCGTTAAGTGTGACGCTAGTCTCATTTAACACTAACCTAATGCATTTCATATTTCATTGATAGAGCTAAGATTCGGAGCGAGACACTTTATGGTGTTGCTACAGACTGAATTTTCAGACCATTTTTGTGGATAACT
>SDWK01000879.1 GCA_004195335.1 Shewanella sp. | reverse complement strand
ATTTGGATACTCCGTTGCCGACGTCAGGGGACATTATCTATTAGACCTTTTGGTGCCTGAACATATTAGAAGTGATATCGATTATATCGGTAATGCATTGTTTAAAAAGAATAAAGCATCCATAAATATAAATGAGAACATGACAAAAGATGGTAGGACCATCATCTGCGAATGGCACAATACGCCCATTGTCAGTGACAGTGGTGACGTTATCGGCGTGACATCATTGATCCAAGATATTACCGAAAATAGGCGAATTCAAGTTGCCTTGCATGAGACTGAGAAGGAATTTCGCGATCAAAGCCAACGTTATGCAGACGTGATTTTGGGCGCCAACATCGCCACCTGGGAATGGAATGTACAGACAGGTAAATCCGCATACAATGAACGCTGGGCCGAGATGTTGGGGTACCGCCTTAAAGAGCTTGAACCAATTACTATCGGCACCTGGGAGACACTACTTCATCCCGATGATGCACATAATACCAATGAATTGCTAAAGCGTTGTTCCAGTAATGAAACAGATACTTACGAATGTGAATATCGGATGCAGCACAAGAACGGCAGCTGGGTCTGGATACTCGATCGTGGACAGGTCGTTGAATGGACAAATGATGGCAAGTCGGTGCGAATGTCAGGCACGCATCAAGATATTACCAAGAGCAAGCAAACCGAAGAAGAACTCAAACTTGCCGCTAGCGTATTCACCTATGCCAGAGAAGGTATCACCATCACTGACACTACAGGTGTCATCATAAATGTGAATGATGCTTTTAGCGATATTACAGGCTACACACGCGATGAAGTGATAGGACAAAATCCGCGGCTCCTTCAATCCGGACGTCATTTGCCTGAGTTCTATAAAGAGATGTGGGGCGCTTTGCAAGAAAAAGGGCATTGGACGGGAGAGATCTGGAACAAACGTAAGAATGGCGAGGTTTATCCGGAGATACTCACGATAAGCGCGGTACTCGATGATGCAGGCGTAGTGCAAAACTACGTGGCCCTATTCAACGATATCACCGCTATTAAAGAGCATCAGGGGCAATTAGAACGCATTGCTCACTATGATATGTTAACTCACTTACCTAACCGTACATTATTGGCAGACCGTCTGACCCAATCCATGAGGCACTGCCAACGTCAACGCTCATTATTAGCGGTCGCATTTCTTGATTTGGATGGATTCAAAGACGTTAATGATACCTACGGCCATGTTGTTGGTGATGAATTATTAATTGTGGTCTCATCTCGCATGAAGGAAGCTTTACGCGATGTCGATACGCTGGCACGTATAGGCGGGGATGAGTTTGTCGCTGTGATGGAAAATATAGCCTCGGTGGAGGATTGTGAACCTATGTTAGAGCGGCTGTTGCTGGCCGCATCGGAACCTGTGGTAATAGGGGGAATCAGGCTGGAAGTCTCTGCCAGTATTGGTGTCACCATTTACCCGCAAGATGGCATCGATGCAGACCAACTCATGCGTCATGCTGATCAAGCCATGTATGTAGCGAAGCAAGAAGGAAAGAACCGTTATCGTTTGTATGATGCTGCACATAATGCTGCGCTGGTTAATCAGCATGAAAAAGTGGAATGCATACGTAAGGCTTTGGAACAAAATGAATTTGTGCTGTATTACCAACCTAAGGTCAATATGAAGACGGGGAAGATGATTGGTGCCGAAGCGTTAATTCGTTGGCTATCCCCCGAGCGTGGTTTAGTCGCCCCTAACGACTTCTTGCCAGTCATTGAGAATCATGTTCTCAGTATAGCGCTAGGAGAATGGGTCATTCGCACCGCTCTGAGTCAAATCGAGGCATGGCAAACGTTGGGGCTGGATATTCCTGTCAGTGTCAACATTAGCGCGCTTCAATTACAGACTCCTAGCTCTTTAGAATTAGAAGTACTTGAAACGAGTGCGATAGGTGATGTGCTGCAGGTTTCTGAAACCATGCTCGCCTGTATTGAGCTGGGGGTTAATTTTGCATTAGATGACTTTGGTACGGGTTACTCTTCACTGAGTCACCTCAGACGTTTGCCGGCGAATTTGATTAAGATAGACCAGACCTTTGTGCGTGATATGTTGATTGACCCTGATGGCTTGGCGATTGTCGAGAGTGTAGTGGTGTTGTCGAAATCATTTAAACGTGAAGTGATTGCCGAGGGGGTTGAGACAATAGCTCATGGCATCGCACTGTTGAAATTAGGCTGTGAGTTGGCGCAGGGGTATGTCATTGCGAGGCCTATGATGGCTAGAGATATTCCTGATTGGGCGGACGACTGGAAGCCTGATGACTCGTGGTTGGTTTATGCTGATCCCGCCTGTTTTTAATCGACGTGCCTTGTAGCCCGGCTGTCAGGTGTCAGTTATCGGAAACATTTAACTCTCCTTTAATAGGTATTTAATCTGCTGTTGATAACTGCTTCTGGATAGCCCCTTAGAGATCCGGAGGCGCTGGGCTGCTGGACGTCATAGATCAAGGTCTTGCCAGTCAGGAGCGTAAACTGGGACGTTGTAGGAAAGGTTCGCAACGTGAGTTGGCCTCTACTCTAGATAACCCGAGTTCAGATGAAATAGTGGTTGGTGTCCGTATTACAGATACTCCGGCGAGATTAACAGGATTAGTTGAGTTCTATAGGGCAAAGTCGAAAATATTGAATGAGTAAACTTACTTTTGTAAGTCATTGTTAAGTCAGTTTTCTTGAAAGACCTTCCTAAAAATGGCATTATCCGAAAAAAGGAATTTATATGTCTATTAAAACAGTAAAAGCAGTTTTGGCATTCAATGAAAATCAAAGGATTGCCCCTCGATTTATTCTTACCTATCTCTTGATCTGGTTGGTATTTCATAACCAACTATTCACCACTTTCTTAACCACCAATGGTGACCCTTTAACAAGAGCTACGGCGGCACTGTCATCCGTTGCCGATAATCAATACCTCGTTGTTCTGGCTATAACCTGTTTCTTTTATATGGCGAGACTCGGCTATTACTTCTTAAAGAATAAAACCGATGCCCTGTTAGCGGGAGACGATATTGTCGAGCTAAAGGTCGGCAGCGATCAACGTGTTGCAAAAAATGAAGATATCGAAAGGTTACTGTCTATGGTTACCGATCTTAAAAGCCAGCTGGCGGCAACGAAAGAGCGGGAGCAAAAGGCGAACGGTGAGAAGAACTTAGTGATTAAGAAGTTCCTGGCCTTACGAACAGAGTTAGACGAAGTGACGGCCGAAAATATCCTCTTAAATAAGTCTAATAAAGCGCTGAAGACTCGACTCGTTGAAAACTGCGACCTGGAAACTGGTGTATTAGAGCCGAGCTGATACTGATTACTTCAGATATCGTTTTCTACATTTTGCCAGGTTCTGTAGCCTTACTTATGACCTTCATGCCTGTGAATACCTAGCAGGCGCAATATATTAACTCAGGCGCCACAACACTTTAGAACCCTCTATTCCTGAACATTATCACGTCAATATCTGTTGGTCATATATACTTCATTTAACCGTGAATAAACATTGGTCATCATCTACATGAAGTCCCGGGTTCCCTCATTTGAAACTCAATTGATAAAAGAGAAGCAGCTATACCTGCTCAACTCCGTTGGGTGGGTAATGAAGATGTCTATATTCTTGCTCTCGGTGATCATTATCC
>SDWK01000794.1 GCA_004195335.1 Shewanella sp. | reverse complement strand
GTCGGCAGCGTCAGATGTGTATAAGAGACAGATCAAGGATAGAAGGGGGACTAGATTTGATTATTGCGGAAACGGATCGATTGATTTTGCGGCGCTTCACCGCTCAGGATATACATGCCATATACCTACTAAATAGCATTCCAGAAATATTGACTTATATCCCCGGCGAGCCGATGTCATCAGTATCCCAAGCCGAGCAGATACTTAATGAGGTCATACTACCAAGCTACGAAGAGTTTGGTTATGGCCGCTGGGCTGTCGAGCATAAAACCGATAATAAGGTGGTCGGTTTTTGTGGACCCACGTTTGTCACCGAATTTAACGAAGTCGAGTTGGGGTATCGCTATCTGCCCGAGTATTGGGGCAAGGGGATAGGCTTCGAGGCCGGAAGTAAAGCACTGGAAATTTTACCGAAATTTGATATCAACGAAGCCATTGCCTTAATCTTATTAGGCAATAAGGGCTCTGAAGCGTTAGCCAGAAAGGTGGGGATGGTTGAACGTGGAAGAGATAGCTTTATGGGTCATAAGGTCACTGTATTTCATAAGCACTTAGTACCTATCGAGATAAGTTAAGCACCCAAGGCTGAGCACTCTACAACATTTCCGAATCAAAATGACTTTCGAATAAAAGTGGGAGCCAAACGGCTCCCACTTGTTTTTACGAGCGGCTTATACCCATTACACTTTAAATTGAGTCAACTGTTTTGAAAGCGTCTCGCTTATTCGATTTAATGACTTACAGGTCTCTACCGTATTCGATACCTGCTGCGAGGTCAGGTTAGACAACTCGCTGATCTGAATGACTCGCTGATTCAACTCGTCGGTAACTCCGGTTTGCTCTGTCGCCGCATGAGCAATTTGAGTATTCATCTCTGTCACGGTGTGCATGGAGCCCGTTATCGCATCCAGCGCCTCACTTGCTGACTGTGCACCTTGCAAGGTGTCAGAGCTTACCGTTTTGCTCGACTCCATTGCCGTCACAGCTTGCTTGGTCAGTGTCTGAATTTCATCAATAATCACCCGAATATCCTTGGTACTGCTTTCAGCCTTCGCAGCAAGGGCTCTGACTTCATCGGCCACGACGGCAAACCCTCTCCCCTGCTCACCGGCTCTGGCAGCCTCTATCGCAGCGTTGAGTGCCAGCAAGTTTGTCTGTTCCGATACAGACTGAATTACATTCACCACAGAGTAGATAGATTCTGATTTTTGAGCCAATGAATCAATGACATCGACAGCACTTTGTACTTCATCGGCAAGACTTGAGACCGAACTCAACGCACTATTAACGACTAACTTACCCGAGTCGGCATGCCCATTAACTTCGACCGCTGCCTTTTCGGCGCCAATGGCATTTTGAGCAACTTCCTGGGAGGTCACACTCATCTCATTAATCGCGGTGGCGATCTGTTCAACTTCCTGCTGCTGTTTGTGCATCGCCTCGTTGCCATCCGTCATCGCCTGCAGGGTTTGATTCGAGGCCTGACGTAACTCCTCCATAGAGTGAGTGACATCGGTAAGCAACACCTGAATTTTTGCCACGAAACGATTAAAAGCACCGGCAATTAACGCCATCTCATCATCACCCTCCGACTCCAGGCGCTGAGTCAAGTCACCGTCGCCATCGGCAATATCTTGCATAAGATGCACCGTCTTGTTGATAGGGTGAATGACGGCTCGCACGATAAGGAACGCCGCAGCCATGGACATTAAGGCTAATATCACCAACGCAGAGACAAACAGTTTTTGCTGCCACTGCACTTCGACAGAAGCTTCAGTCGCCAACTGTTTAATTTCGGCGTTGGTATCCATGGTCGACTGGCTTACCTCAACCTGCTGACGCAAGAAAACGTCGAGCTCAGAGACCTTAGATGCTTGCTGTGAAATTTGAACACTGAAGCTATCCATATTTTTAGACGAATCGACAATATTAATTAATGCCTCACGCCTGACCCGCTCACTGATATCACCAATCTCATCGCTGACCTCTTCCAGAATAGACAGCGCATCTTCGTCGGTCACCTCTTCAGATAGCTCTTCGATCGTGTCCATCAGCTCAGTCAGTGTCACGTTGATATCATCGACTTTCTTACTGATAAGTTTTGTTCTTTGGTTTGCACGCTTGATGCCATCGACAATCGACATCATGTCAGTATTGACGACGCCAAGTTGCTGACTGCCACTGGCCGAGCCTTGCGTCGTCTTCTCGGCGCTCTTTGCACTACTCGATGATGCATCGACAACCTGCTCAAAACGTTGAGCTAGACCATCAAAGGAGATCCAAGCACCTAGACCAATCCCGATAAGCAAAACACAAAGTAGAGCTCCGCTTGCATATAACTTTGTTTTAATTAGCATAAAGTTATCTCCGCTAAGTTAAGTTCTACTATTTTGCTGCCTCTTTCTCATATAGCTTTACTGCGGCATTCATTTGCTTGAGCAGTGGGAGATTAGACTGGGCAACGGCGTCAACTTGCGCCGGGGATATTGCTGTCGTTTTATAATCGGCCCCCTGTTCAACCAAAGGCTTAAACTTCACCCATAAGCCGTCAACCACATCCAGTTGTTCGCGAATGTGCTGAGGTTTTGTACCAGGTAAGCCCAGTACCTCGTCACCATCTTTTAACCCTTTAAGCGTTCGGTCAAACAAGGAGTAGGTTTCCAGTAAGTTCAATTTGTTTTGCTCAATGTCGTGACCTAGGGCTATCAGGAAAAACTCTTTGCTCATCTTCTGAGTCAACATTCTCTGTTTACCCGAAAGGTTAAGCGTCGCAGCGAGTCCAGGTGCCGCTTTTAGCCCACTCTTCTTAGCCTCCTTTTCATATAAACCTACCGCTTTATTCATCTGTTTCAACAAGGGTAAATTCTGACTGGCAATCATGGATAGCTGCTCATCCGACACGCCCTTGGAGCTGATGACAGATTGAATGACAGGGTAGAACTCGGCCCAAATACCTGAGACTTTATCGAGCTGGCGTACGATACGTTTACTCTCGGTGGGCGGCAGTCCAAGAGAGGCATCCCCCTCTTTCAGACCTTTAAGTGTCTTATCAAATAACGATGAAGTGGCAGATAAGTTGGAAAGGTTTTTTTCGGCGTCGACACTAAGCCCTATCAGCGTCACCTCTTTGGACATCTTCTGAGACAACATACGTTGCTTGCCGGAGAGATTTAAGATCACACCATATTCGGCGGAGGTGGGTTCAGCGAAAGCTGAAAAGGTAAAGCCAAGCATCAAACCACATAAAACGCACGAGCTGATAAACAGGTTATAGAGTTTCATTTTCGAGATCCTTTCTATTAAAGCCAAATGTTTAGCTAAATAAAACTATAGTCCAAGAATAAGGCAATAGCTCTCACTATCCTTACAAAGTTAAGCTGATATTCCAATCACTTAAGATATAAACGTCTTCAACAAATCGTTAAGTTTTCTTTACAGTTTTTTGAGGCCATTTAGCAAAATAGACCTTCAACTCTTTGAACAAATTAAGAGTTCAAACTCTTCGTTAGTATTATGTTCTGAAACAGAGTTGAAGACTATTAGACCCTTGGCTATTTGCCCAATAAGTGGCTCCCCGTTCAGTAAACTCTCTTTCCATCGATCCAGGTTTGATTGACCTTTGTCTGCCACAAATGTTTAGGTTCAATGTTAAAGATATCGCTATCGATTAAGATAAAGTCAGCCTTCATACCGGGTTTGAGTTGCCCAATCAGACTTTCTTGATGGGCTGCGAACGCGGCATCATGGGTAAAACTATTCAGTGCTTCGGTGAGCGTCATCTTCTCTTTGTTATACCAGCCCCCTTCAGGCAAATTTTGCTGATCTTGCCTTGTCGCGGAGGCGTGAAGACCAAAGAAGGGGTTAGCCGACTCAATCGGAAAATCGGAACCAGCGGCGATAATCGCACCGGAATCGAGCAACTTTCGCCAGGCATAAGCGCCTTTAATACGCTCACTACCGAGCCGGTCTTCGGCCATATTTTTATCACTGGTGGCATGGGTCGCTTGCATGGAGGCGATGACGTTAAGCTTGGCAAACCTTGGGATATCATCGAGTCTTAATACTTGAGCATGCTCGACTCTGTGTCTTAAATCCCGAGTTCCGGTCTGTTTAATCAGGCGTTCATAATTATCTAACACGAGTTTATTGGCATTATCGCCGATGGCATGAGTATTAACCTGAAACCCCGCCTCCATCGCCATCTTAATGGTATCTGTCAGCTTAGCATCTGAGTACAGCAGTAAGCCTTTGTGACCGGGAAGATCGCTGTAATCTTCGATGAGCGCCGCCCCGCGGCTGCCCAAGGCGCCATCGGCAGATATTTTCACGCTGCTGATCACTAACTTTTGCCTGGCATCCTGATAAGACCCCTTCTCCATCAAGTTCTCAAACTGCTCATCTGCGGCCGAGACCATGGCATAGACACGTATCGGCATCTGTTCTGCCTCGGCTAACGACTTATACACCTCCAGAGTCATACTTCCAACCCCTGCATCATGAACGCTGGTGAGTCCAAGCTTTGCCAGTGCCTTCATCGAGGTAAGCAACACACTCTTTTGTTCAGAGGGTGTCAGAGAGGGAATATTTTCAGTGATAAGCTCCATGGCGTTATCGATAAACACCCCGGTAGGAAAACCCTTTGCATCACGGACGATCTCTCCCCCTTTTGGAGACTGAGTTTCAACGCCGATATTGGCCAACTTCATAGCTGCGGTGTTTGCCCAGCCTGCATGACCATCGATACGCCTTAGCCAAACCGGCGTATCGGGAAAGTATTTGTCCAGAGTCGCTGCTGTGGGAAATGACTTTTTAGACCAGAGTACCTGGTTCCAGCCTCGCCCCTGGATCCAGTTCAGTTCGGAGTTTTCGGCGCGAAATAACTGCACCTGCGCCACCGCATCTTGCTCAGATTTAGCCCCCCTGAGTTGTACTCGCATCAGACTAAGTCCGTAGCCTAATACATGTCCATGAGCATCTATCAGTCCCGGCAACATGGTTTGTCCCTGACCATCGATAAGCGTAATATCCGCATCATTGGGTAAGGGTTCACCTTGGCCGAAAAGCCTATCGACTCTATCTCCTTTAAAAGAAATCGCCTTAAACTGAGTCAACTTACCATCATTGATGCTGTAGCCTTTGATATTGCTGATTAAACTTGTTTGAGCGAACGTACTGAAGCTCAGAATAATACTGCTGGCGAGAAGTGATTTTATTATTTTTTTCATCTGATTCTCTTAGTTAATCTGCTTCCGTATATGTCTGTTTGATATTATCACGGGTTAAGATTTACGCAAATTGGGGTTAAACCACACCAACTTAATGACTCTCTGAACTTCTATCTTGGCTAGCTAAACGGTAAGTTGGGATTAGACCTTAGTCGATCGAAAAAACGACATCGTGAAGGAGTACAAAAAAATGCCAGTCAATATAATTGACTGGCATTGCTCTGGACTAATACCTCAAGGCACTTACCTCAAGGGACTTACCTCAGTGATTCTGAGGATTTGCCTCAGGAAATTGCAGGAAAACAAAAACTAATACTTATGAATTTGTCCTATCTTCGAGGCACGCGCGTCATAGTCATCCGCATGACAGCCTGAACAGCTGTCGTAGGCACGAAGCCACGGCTTCATGTACATGCCGTCGGCAGAGAAGTGTCTTGGGTCCTCCTTTGCCCCCTCGAGATCGATCTTGAGCAGGTGAGATGAACTTGGCATGTGGCAATCGGTGCACTTGGCGATGAACTCGTGAGCGGCAGCAGCGATGTCGCTACCTGGGACGTCGGCAAATTCCTTGGTATGACAATCGGTACACTGTCTTACCATCGCGTCTTCATGACCAGGTTTATCCTGATTGAGTTCAGAGCGGTGAGGGTTATGACAAGTTGAGCAGGTGAAGTCCTTCTTCTTACCCATAGCCTCGCCAGTATCCGGATCGGTTCCTATCAAGGTTGTCGCAGCATGTCTGCCACCACGGCCATCTCGGCGCCCTTCGGGGCCAAAGCCGGAGGTCCGCAACAAGCGTGCATTCAGGGTTACGCCACCAAATTCCTGCTCAAAGGGAGACTGATAGTCCGGGTAGCGTCTGACGGCATCATCGGTGGTATGACACTCCTGACAGGTAGCCGCCTTAGCATATCCCATATCCTCTGAAGTGTAATCTCCGGTAACACGTGCTTCTGCTAGCTTAACAATATTATGTTTTGACGGGCCCTTAACGTGTTCACTACCGCCGCCATGACAACTTTCACACTGAACCCCGGTCATAGCGAACGTGCCGCCCATTCCCGGCATATCATCCTGTCTGTTTAGGTTTCGATTATCACCAGCTCCTTCGGTGTAATCTTGCCAACCTGTTGTATGGCATCGGCCGCAGTAATCATAGCCATTTGCATCCGGTGCATCATCCGGGTGAAAAGGCCATACCATGTGGGCATTCGCTTCAGTTCCCTCTGGAACAGGGAATGTACCAACCGCATTCCCGGTCATGATGTAGCCATTCTGGTCGATGAACATGGTACTGCTTTTGTAACCACCGATAACGTAACTGATATCGGCCCAGCTGGAAGGGTTACCCAGCGTGTTGTTTACATCGAAAAATTCCAGGATCCCATTAGGAATAGAGGAAAATGGGTAGACAGGTTTCTCTCCATTAACCTTAGTCAGCTTGAAGTTATGGCCGGTCTCGAAAAAGGTTTTCTTATCCGTATGACAAGAGATACAGGTATTGGAACCGACATAGGCCAGGACCACTTCATCTGATAACACCACAACAGTGACTATCGACTCAGCCTCGCCACCCTTACCATCTGAGATGGTGTAATTGATTATTGTGGCACCGACTTCATCTGCCACGAACAAGATTTTATTATCTTGAATCAATGCCGTTCCTGCGCCTGATGTCACGGTCACGGTTTCGATAGTCAATGGGTCACCATCGGCATCGGTATCGTTGGCCAAGGCGTCGATCAGAATACTGGTACCTATAGTGGTTTCAGCACTGCTTGGATTAGCAACCGGCGGATTATTTTCTTCTGGTGGTGGAAGCGGATCGTCGTTATCGCTACCACAAGCCACCAGAAGTGAGATCATACCGGCAAGGATTAACTTCTTATATGGAATGCGTATATCTGTAATGTTCATCATGACATGCCCTTAATATATTTATTACTCGATATATTGGATGTTATTTTTATTGTAGAACCGTTAGTTCCATCTTTGAAAAACACACATCGTTTTTCAGAGCAGAACTTATTCATCGGTGAAATATATAACTGATAAAGCAAGTGGTTAGCTCCAAGTTATATGTAAATAATTAAAATATGATTTATGATTGAAAAATTAACCACTCTGTTCGCAGACAAGATTAAAACCGCCAATGCAGTAAAAAATGCACTCACCGACGATATCCAAGATACTGTCATGTTTCGGTGTTTCTTTGTCTGCAACAAAAAATATTTAACTCTTCATCAACACATACTTTAATACCCTCAAAGTAGTAGAAAGGTTAAGTATCCGGCATGGACTTATCGGCTTAAAAATGGTGTTTTTCGAACCTGGCAACCATTTTGTGAACTCAGATAGGTATCGGGGCAGTTCCCATTGGGTTCAGGGAGGTTGACGTTGTGAAATGGCTCACTCAATCCGGTCACACCCTCATAAAAGGTTGCATCCCAGACGGAGCCAGAACGGAGTTATTTTGCTTTGGAATACTCTTTAAACTGAGAGGGGGTGAGTAGGGTGTGTCTCTTAAAAAACTTAACGAAGTAAGTCACATCATCGAAGCCGAGCTCATAGGCGATCTCCTGTACCTGAGAGTTATCTATGATGAGCCTTCTCTTGATCTCCAATATGGTGTGGGCATCGATCAGCTGTTTAGCGGTTTGATCACAAGCCAGCTTGCAAAGTTGGTTCAAGGACTTATAGGAGATATGTACCATTTCGGCATAGGCCGAGGCATCTCTTGTCTGGGTGAACTTCTTCTCAATCGATAACAGGAATTGATTGAAGCGCATCGTCTGCGTCTCACTTAAGTGTTCCGTATTGCTTTTCCGCTCGCGAGATAAGGCTACCAGCAGTGATGAGAAAAGAAGCTGTATCAGTAGGGGGTCGCCGTTAGCCTCGATTTGAGCCTTATTGATCTCCAACAACAAGGCATCGCAAGTCTCCGTCAATGATTGACTCAAGGTGAACAATGGCTGATACGAACTCATCAGATGGGTCGGCGTAAAGAGGGGGAGACGAATATTGGTCAGAATCGAGTCGAAAAACGCTTCGGTCACATTGATCATCTTTCCCTGAGGACGGCTGTCTAAATCAAACGCATGCACTTGATTTTTATTGACGAATATAAAACTTCCCTTCTGAAAGGTATGGTACTCAAAGTCAATAAAATGGCCGCCTTCACCTTCGGTTATATAGATGAAGCAAAAATAGTTAATTCGATGAGGTTTTGAAGGATCGAACTTACATTGAGAAAGTTTATTATAAAAAGTCTCGAGATCTAAAACTTCTACTCCAGACTTTTGAATGTTAGGCGCTCGAAATTCAACATTAGGTACATTTTTTATGCTTTTCATTAAACGATTGACTCATCTTCACTATTAAAAAAACTGAAACGATTTTTTCCCTGTTTCTTGGCCACATACATGGCCGTATCCGCTTTTTGCATCAACTTTTTAGCCTTAGTCGCGTCATCTGGGAACACGGCAATACCAATACTGGCTGACACCTTTATGGAACAATTTTCAATCAGAGGCTTTTGTGCGATCAGGGTGATAATTTTATTCGCAACAGACTCAGCATCCTCACGTTTTTGAATATGATTTAATATCACCAGAAACTCATCGCCGCCGAGGCGAGCAACGGTATCCTCTTTTCTGACCACATTACTCATCAAGGCGGCCACTGTTTTCAAAAGCTCGTCCCCGGCATGATGTCCCAGAGTGTCGTTCACCTCTTTAAAGTTATCTAAATCGAGAAAAAGTAAGGCACCTTTCGTACCCTCTCTTTGGGCGGCTGAGAGTGTTTGGTTCAGACGGTATTCGCCTAAGAAGCGATTAGGTAGCTTAGTTAAGGTATCGAACGTTGCTTGCTGAATTAGCTTCTCCTCGCTCTCTTTTTTCTCAGTAATATCTTCTATCGAACCTAAGTAGTGAGATATCAGGCCAGACTCATTGGTAATGGGAGTTATCAATACACGATGCCACAGCAGCTGCCCGTGACTCGTCTTATTATAAAACTCTCCCCGCCAGGAATGTCCCTGTGAGACCTGCTGACAGAGCTGTTTAATCTTGTCTTCACTGGTGTGTACAGACTGTAATATCCTGGGAGTTTGCCCAACAGCTTGTTCTTTAGAATAACCCGACAGCGTTGTAAACATTGGGTTGACGTACTCTATGATTCCCATTGAGTCTGTGATGACCATGCCAACAGGGCTTTTCTCAACGGCAACGGTCAGCTTTTTCAAATCATTCATCACAAGGTGTAGATCTTGGGTTCGCTCCTCTACCCGCTCCTCTAATGATTCATTTTGCTTTTGGATAAAGCTGTGCTGCTCCTCTATGGTTACCAGCATGGCATTAAAATTTATGGCCAATACCGCGAACTCATCATTGCTCTGGATTTTGGCCCTTATCCCCTGTTTTCCACTGGCAACCTCGATAGAGGCCTTCGTTAAATTGAGCACCGGTGAGAGAAGACGTCTGGTGATGAATGTACCTAATACTATAATGATCACCACAGATAAGAGCGTCAGATACATATATTGAGAAAACAGTGCAGACTCGATACTTTCAAGCTCTTTACGAGGCTTCAACAGCAAAATAGACCCCGGCATCCCCCCACTCATTTGAATAAGATCTTTGGCGGTTGCAAAAAACTTCTGTTTTAAAAACTGTATCTCGATTATTTCATCTGTTTTCTTCAGTAACTGCAAGTATTCCAGATAAGGCAGAGGGATATCGATAAGCGGTTCGTCATCGATTTTTATTGTCGATGCCATTACCGCCCTGTCCCGAACGACGACAATCTCAATGTCATCATCACCCAGTTGAATACTCGATAAATACTTATCATCAATAATTTTACCGACAATGACAAAGCCGACACTCTCGGTCGTCGAGTCCTTTTGAAATACCGGGCTGGCAGCATAAAATGCAAACTTGTCGCTATCTCCGACTATTGCACTCTGAGTTGTTAATGCGCTTCTCACCTGCCGGATAAGTTCAATGCCTAAAAATGAGTTTCCTAGATAATCACATTGATGAGAGCAATAGATCACCTTTCCATTACTATCGAGAAGGTTAACAAATGTGCTCTCGAAGAAAACAACATCATGCTCATTAAAAAACTGCCCCACATCCGTTACAGATAATTGAGAGCTGGACAATATCTCTTTAAGCCCATTTTCATCCGCCAAGTGCTTGGACCAGGTCTCGGACGTGGTGACATACTGTTTTATGGCAAACTCATGAGCATCTAAAATGCCATGAAACTCTGAATGCATCAGGTGTGAATAATTACTTTTAACCATTTTAAGGTTGAAAAATAGGCCAACTGCAAGCACAAAAAGAATAGCCACAAGGAAACTCCCCGTGAGCTTGTAACCTATCTTTTTCGTGAAAGGAAAGTGTTTAGGTAACTTGCTCTTTGTTTGTAATCTATTCATTTCCGGTATATTCCGGATAGTGTTCATCAAATGCCTGTTTAGCCCACTCTAATGTTCTATCCGAATGGCAACCACCATTCTGACAGGAGTTAGGCATATTCAGAGCCTCTGTAGCAGCAGGCGGAACAATTTTAAAAGCATGGCTTCGAATAGGAAATGCTCCACCGGACTTAATAATGTAGGGCATATGACAATCGGCACATGTAGCCGCGCTCGGTGGACAAGGGGTATGCGCCCTGCCTGTATCGGCAGCCTTATTTGAAAAACTATCAAGATGACAGGAGCCACAACGCTCGGCATTAACATGTAATGATTTGAATTCACGGTCTAATCCATGTGGATCATGGCAAACCACACAAGATATCCCCTCCTGAGCCGTTTCAAGTGTTGGTTTACTGCCCTCTTCTGCAAACAGATAATCTGCCGAGTGGCACTCGAGACACTCATCGGTGAGCTCCCCCCTGCTCGGTGTCATTTTTTCTTTCAAATTTCGAAGAGACTTACTGTGTTTTGATACCGAAAAGTCCGCAAACTCCTGATGTCTGTTTTTTGATAATCCTGTAGCCCACCAATTTTTGCCTTTACTGTCGTTTTGCTTCGTTGATTGCTGATAATCGGCTGGCAGCGCTTCCCCGGGTTTATAGTTCAACGGAAAATTAAAGCTGGTTTGCATGTGCTCGCTCCCTCGACTCTGCTGACCTCGGCTATGACACTGTCCGCAGACGGAGTTTTTAATCGACACTATTATCTCTTTATCCTCAGGGGGGAGATCATTAGCATGACAAAGGCTACACACGGTATCGGGGGCGAGTCGCTGTTGCTGCTTTACATGTTTACTCGCCTTCCCATGACAGGCTTCACAACCTATCCCATACTCAGAAAACTTATAAGTGTCGGAATTAAACCCTGTGGTATGGCAACCATTACAATTGGTCGACATAGGAGTATCCCTCCAACTATCAACTTTATATGGGACCCATTGTTGAGTCGTTATCAGCCACTTAGCAGGAAATAGATAATATTCTCCATCGATCATTCTGGCATAGACCTGCTCCCACTTATTACCTATGACAAATTCAACGTCCTCTTTTTTGAAGGTGACAACAGGGGTATCGATGTCAAAATCACCTTGTATCTCATCCTGCTTATTAACCGGATGAAACATGACGGGATGCAATGTTTGGTTTTTCCAGGAGGTGTATTTCACACTATGGCACTGCTGACACTCCTGTGAGGTGACATAATGTGCTTTATCGTTTACGTCATGATGAAAATAAACTAACCCGCTCAGCAGACAAATCAGCACCGCTAAGAAAAGGTAAACTGTAATTAATAATCTTCTTTGGCTCTTCATCAGGACCCTTATCCAGCCGGGTTGCTCACTAGCTTCTAGCTAATTGTTATTTTTTGTTACATTTAATATAGCAATTATAAAAAGTAAGGCAACATTGCTGTTTATATTAGTGAAACTCTTTTGATCTACTCCCCGTTTTGGCTATCAAATCAACTAATAATCCAGCCTCTAATTAGCAAAGGTAACTCACAAAGAAGGAGAAAAGGTTTAAATTCGATACTGACGCCTTTTTCGGAAAGCGCTAACAGGTTTGAATCTTACGAATGAGAGATTAGACGCCGCAGCTATTTTAGAAGGGGATTTTACAACGGTTCAGCAATACATTTATGTTCCTCAGAGTATCACCCTTTAGCGTCTCCTCCAGATCATAACCAACATATGATGTGACTACACAGCTTCGTTCGACAACAGAGAAATACCCTTGCAGCGGATTGGCTAACGAGGCATAGATGGGGGATGAAAATTGATCAAACTGATCTGCGGTTATATCGAAAATATAACCGTCGACCTCAAGCCAATAGTGATGCTCATTTTTATATCGGTTCGAACCATGGTTCAGCTGAATCACTGAGTCACTGAGTCAGGAAAATGTTGCTTTAACAAGTAGCCAAGGAAGATGGAAGCCCCGCGACAGGAGTTCTTCGGAAAACCAGAGAAGAAAGACAAATCGATTTTATCTCTATCGTTCTGAAAAACGGCTCTAATCCGCTTACAGAAGATCACAAGGTCTCTATTCATCGATGCTCCATTAGTTTAATCGTTAATGACAGCCTAGCTCACCCTCTCCTATTTGGCTTTTCAATAATCCCCCTCCTTAGAGGGCACTTACATACGCTTACCTGAGGCGGACAACCGCTTACATTTCTTTCACGCTGCCGATGATATTCTGCTAGCGCTTATGGATGAGCATCAACATTACGCCGTAACTCATCTCTATCCTAGGGCTTTAAATCATGTCATCTTTGCTTAACCGTGTCTCAAACTGCCAATTGAGCACTAACCAGCTTATCCTGTTGGTCGCACTCTACTTTACTCTGGTGTTTAATTTCCCATTCCTGAAAGCAGTCACGATCACGGTATTGGCTTTAGATAACTTTAACCTGTTCTTTCTAGCCACGGTCCCTGTGCTTGTATTCAATCTTTGCACTATCCTGTTTTCTCTTTTTTCAGCAAGACCCATACTAAAGCCTGTCTTGATAGGTATTACTCTCATCTCTGCTTTAGTCTTCTATGCCAAAGTGAGTTATGGCGTTGTATTTGATTACGGTATGATCCAAAACTCGGCAGAAACCCATTCGGCCGAAGCACTGTCTTATCTGAACTGGCATGTTGTAGTATTCTTTCTGTTTACCGGGGTATTACCCGCAGCCTTTATCTTACTGGTAAAGGTTAAGTACTCATCAAGATTTAAGTCTTTAATATCGAGGACCAAATTAATCTTCGTCTCTATGCTCTCAATACTCATCATCGCCGGCCTCTACTACCCTAATTACGCCTCTGTAGGACGTAATAACAGACAGCTACAAAAATCTTCCGTCCCCTTTCAATACCTAGTAGATAGTATTAAATACACCAGAGACCAGTATTTTACCGAACCAAGAAGTTTTAAAGTGCTGGACACCAACCCCAGTCTGGGCAGATCTGATGAAAAGAAAAAAGTCATTGTTATGGTATTAGGAGAAACGGCGAGGGCTCAAAATTTCTCATACAACGGCTACGATAAGCCGACAAATCGCGCCACCGAAAAATACGGCCTGATATCATTTGAGAAGATGTTCTCCTGCGGTACGGCAACCGCAGTATCCGTCCCGTGCATGTTTTCGTCATTGACCAGAAGTAACTACGATCAAATGGATGCAGAGTACCAACAAAATTTATTGGACTTAGTATCGCTTGCCGGTGTCGATGTGCTGTGGGTAGATAATAACGGCTGCAAAGGTGTGTGTGAGCGCGTGCCCACCATCAATATCGATGTAAAATCCGATAACCCGCTATGTGATGGCGAATATTGTTTCGATGAAGTACTACTTGAACCACTACAGGACAAGCTCACTCATCTGAGCGCTCCGACCACGCTAATTGTATTGCACATGATGGGGTCTCATGGCCCGACCTATTTCAAGCGCTATCCCAATGAGACTCGCCCTTTCAAGGATGACTGTCAAAGAAGTGATATACAAAACTGTTCTCAAGCCTCTCTTATCAATACCTACGATAATACGATTGCCTATACCGATCAGGTATTATCTGAGGTCATCGCAAGCCTGAATGCCCTGCCACAGGATGTACAACCATCTATGCTATACGTCTCCGATCACGGTGAATCACTCGGTGAATCCGGTGCCTATCTACACGGTTTCCCCTATGCGTTCGCCCCTCAAGAGCAGAAGCATATTCCCTTGTTAGCCTGGTTTCCTAAGCAACGCAGCCAGTATATTGATACCACTTGTCTTCAAGACCATGCAAAGAGAGATACCTTCAGTCACGATAATATTTTCCATAGTATGTTGGGGATGCTCAATGTTCACTCGACGCAATATGATAAAAGTCTGGATATGTTTGCAACCTGTATGCTGACCCCGTCTAAAGATGTTATGAGGCTCGCTCAAGTACAGAATTGAGGCTATATCAAATATCACAAACCTGTAACTAAGCTCGTACAATAACGGTCTATTTTCATTGTACGGCTATACTCAATACTTGGTTATAGGCGATATCTGAGCTAACGGTGAAAGTTCTTAGTCTATACAGATAAAGGGGAGTCATTGATGAGCGATTTCATTCTTCTTAGTTTAAATTTCCTCGCGAGTCTGTTCATTTTTGTCATAGGAACGGGTGTATTAGTCGTTCTCTGTCTCTATATCGCCGATGTCAGACAACACAAACAAGCCATTCGTCACAACTACCCTGTGATAGGAAGATTTAGATACATACTCGAAAAACAAGGTGCATTTTTCAGACAATACTTTCTGGCGATGGATCGCGAAGAGATGCCCTTCAATCGCGCCGAACGTAGTTGGGTTTATAAGGCGGCAAAAAATGTTGACCGCACCATCCCCTTCGGCTCAACACTCAGTTTAGACACCTCGGGCACCATCATGTTTATGAACTGCGCCTTTCCGACGCTGGAGGAGGATGCCGTGACGCCCGGCCCAATAACCATAGGTGAAGGGTGCCGCTTTCCATACACCACAAGGTCAATTTTTAATATCTCAGGTATGAGTTATGGCGCCATATCTAAACCTGCCGTTCAGGCGCTATCCCACGGTGCCCACCTCTGCGGTTGCTGGTTAAATACCGGGGAAGGAGGACTGAGCCCTTATCACCTGGAAGGTAAGGCCGATCTCGTTTTTCAAATCGGTACCGCTAAATACGGCGTCAACGATGGTCAAGGCAGGCTAAGCAAAGAGAAACTCTGTCAAATTGCCGCTCACCCGGAAGTTAAAATGTTCGAAATAAAAATAAGTCAGGGAGCCAAACCGGGCAAAGGCGGCATATTACCAGGCCGAAAAGTCACTGCCGATATCGCACGTATCCGCAGCATCCCTCAGGGGCAGGATTCAATCAGCCCTAATGGCCATAGAGAGATCCGCAACGTTGGTGATCTCCTCGATATGATAGGCCTCATAAGAGACCTGACCGGAAAGCCCGTTGGATTTAAAGCGGTGTTCGGTTCGATGGAGTGGTTTGATGAACTACTGGCAGAAATTAATCTACGCGGCGCTCAATCAGCCCCTGACTTTGTTACCATCGACAGTGCCGATGGCGGAACTGGCGCAGCGCCACAATCCCTGATGGACTACGTTGGCCTCCCTCTGAAAGAGAGTTTACCCCTAGTAGTCAAACGCCTGGAGCGCCATCAACTTAAAGGCCGCATCAGGGTGATCGCATCGGGCAAGCTCATTACCCCTTCCAAAGTTGCCTGGGCGCTCGCGCTGGGCGCCGACTTTATTGTTTCTGCCCGTGGCTATATGTTTGCGCTAGGGTGTATTCAAGCTTTGCAATGCAATAAAGACACCTGCCCTACAGGCATCACCACCCATAACAAGCGTTTACAACAGGGGTTAAATGTAAAAGATAAGACTCAGAGGGTAGCTAACTACAATAAATATATGCATTACGGCTTGGGGTTAATTGCTCACTCATGCGGGGTCAGTAATGCCAGAGATATCGACAAAAGTCATATCAGAATTGTGACCGAAAATGGCCTATCTATCGCGCTGGATAAACTGTACGAGAATTATAGGTAACTGAACGCCACATTACTCGTTACCGGAAAACGAGTTAATTTCATCAACCGTCAGATACCGCCATAGTCCCAGTCCAATATCCAGCTTGATATCGCCAATTTGCTGTCGATGCAGGCCGTTAACCCGATTCCCCACGGCGGCAAACATGCGCTTCACCTGATGGTATTTCCCTTCGGTGATGGTTAATAGCACCTCTTTGGGACTCACCACCTCAAGCTTGGCAGGTAGCGTCAGTGACGCTTCCCCCTGAAGCTGAACGCCTCGGGAAAACTTCTCGGCGACATCATCAGCAATAGGATCGCGCAAACTAACCCGATACACTTTTTCACAATGATACTTAGGGTTAATAATATTAAACGACCAACGTCCATCATCGGTGACCAAGACTAAACCGGTAGTATCGGCATCTAAACGCCCGGTAATATGAAGGTCACATACCTTATCGATATCGAGGCAGTTCATCACCGAGGGATAATCGCCATCGACATTTGAGCTGAGAGTATCGAGCGGTTTATGCATCATGATATAACGCGAGGCTCGTGGGGTGAGCACTTGCCCATCGAGGCTGATACTATTATTTTCATGCACCTGAGTCGATGCCGATGTGACTGCTTGCCCATTGACGAGCACCTCACCAGCAACAATTAATGCCGTCGCCTCAATGCGAGTTAGATCAGTACTCTTACACAAAAATTTATCGAGGCGCATATCTGTCCAAAAATAAATTATTGAGCCCATAACAGGCCAATAAAAAAGGACTCACTATGTAAGCCCTTATTGAGTGGAGTTGAGTTGATTTGATTTTAGTTAACTCAAATCAGTCAATATTTCCTACGCAGATTTGCTTCCTGCTTGCTCATTGATGCTTAAGGCCATGGCCTCAGCCACTTTAATACCATCAATGGCTGATGACATAATACCGCCCGCGTATCCAGCACCCTCTCCAGATGGGTAGAAACCCTTGGTATTGATACTCTGGAAATCATCGCCACGCTTGATACAGATAGGTGAAGAAGTACGGGTCTCAACGCCAGTCAAAGTTGCATCTTCCATGGCGAATCCACGGATTTTTTTATTAAAGGCCGGAATAGCTTCACGAATCGCATCGACGCAGTATTGCGGTAACAGGCCAGTCATATCCGTCAGCTTAACACCCGGCTTATAAGAGGGCTCTACACCACCAATGGCGGCAGACGAAGTCCCAGTTAAGAAGTCTCCGACTAACTGAGCTGGCGCGTCATAATTCTCACCACCAAGTACATAAGCCGCTTTCTCAAGTTGACGTTGTAACTCCATGCCCGCCAATGGATGTTCTGGGTAATCGTCTGGATCGATACCGACCACAATGGCGCTGTTGGCGTTGCGTTCATTACGTGAATACTGACTCATACCATTAGTGACTACCGCAAACTCCTCAGACGTTGCCGCGACCACAGTGCCACCAGGGCACATACAGAAGCTATACACTGAGCGACCAGACTTACAATGGTGAACGAGCTTGTAATCTGCCGCACCTAAAATAGGGTGACCGGCAAATTTACCAAACAGAGCTTCATCGATGACAGATTGTTTATGCTCGATCCTGAACCCAACCGAGAATGGCTTAGCTTCGATGTAAATGCCTCTGTCGTAGATCATCTGGAAAGTATCACGGGCACTGTGACCAATGGCCAAAGCGATATGCTTCGATTTGATTTGAGACCCGTCGGCTAAAGTAAGACCGAGTATCTGTCCATCTTCGACATGAAAATCGTCTACCCGAGCGCTGAAACGAATTTCGCCACCTAACTCGATAATCTTAGCGCGCATCTTCTCGACCATGCTCACCAGCTTAAAGGTACCAATATGTGGCTTACTGACAAATAAGATCTCTTCGGGAGCGCCCGCGGCAACAAACTCATTGAGTACCTTACGGCCATAATGTTTCTTATCTTTGATCTGGGTCCAGAGCTTACCGTCAGAGAAGGTCCCCGCGCCGCCTTCACCAAATTGCACATTCGACTCTGTGTTTAACTTCTTGGTGCGCCAAAAACCAAAGGTATCTTTGGTGCGCTCACGCACCTCTTTACCACGCTCAAGAATAACCGGCTTGTAACCCATCTGCGCCAACACTAAACCTGCAAAAATACCACATGGACCGAAGCCTATCACCACTGGACGTTCACCAAGATCTTCTGGCGCCTGAGCGACAAACTTATAGCACATATCAGGCGTTGGTTTAATCGACTGGTTATCAGCAAACTGCTCAAGCAGGGCATCATCTTTCGATGTGGTGACATCGAGTGTGTAAAGCAAGAAGATACGGTTTTTAGAACGAGCATCGATGCCACGACGAAACACCACAGTTTCAACCAGCTCATCAGCCGTGATGTTAAGCATGGTTAAGGTGGCTTGAGTCAGCTCTTCTGGAGAGTGATCGAGGTCGAGTTTAATATTAGAGAGGCGTATCATGGTTTTTCCAGATTTATGTTACTTGGTTATATACCCAAACCACTTCAACATGCAGAATTCAGCAAGTCGAGAAGTGACAGAGTTCAAGGCATGAAATAGCAGTACTAGTTATTCTAATTCAATATTTTATAA
>SDWK01000662.1 GCA_004195335.1 Shewanella sp. | reverse complement strand
GGCCTCAGATATATGATGGATTTTGGTTTGATGATCGGTGCAGGTTACAACTCATCCTCTGAATCTGCAGTGATCAGCATCGGGTATGCCATGTAATACCAATCAGTTTAAAATCGGAGCTAAGCTTTTAGGGTCGATATAGGCCTTAAAATACTTCGCCCGATATGAAATCTGCTCACCTTTTGTATATGCTAGAGCCATCTCCTTTATAAGGTTCAATCTCATGCATAAACTACTGCGGGTGTACGCCTCTCTGGCACTACTGTTATTTACTGTTCCGGTCATGGCCGAAGAGGTCGCTAAAGTCACCTTGGAAAATGGTGCAACGGTTCGCTTAAATGACGACTTCACCTGGGAATACGTCATACTCAAGACTCAGGAACCAGTGGCGAAGGGGGCAGCAGTAGCCCCTGCAGTAGCGGCTCAAATGGGTTCAGAGGTGAGTTCGGCAGCCGTTGTAGCAACTGCCACAACAATAACCACAACGGCTAACACGTTAACAGCGAGTGCGATGGAAAACTCGGCGCTGCTAAATAATACGGCAAAATCCGGTGTTAAAGTCAGCTTAATAAAGAGTGAATGGGACGAAAATAACAGACTCGGCCTGACCTTCGATCTAGCCAGTACCAGTTCAGAGAATTACGTGGTGATAGAGCTCGATATCACCCTATTCGATGACAGTGGCAAGCAGTTAAAAACCGAGACGGTCAAAGTATGGAAGGCAATATTCAGAATGGCCAACACCTACTTACGTCAGGGTGAACAACGCCAGAGTAAGACCTTCTGGATAGAGGGCATAGACCAAGCTCAGTGGACTAAAGAGTTGATGAGCCTCAAGATTGGTGAGATGGACTCACGCATGTAATCCAGTCTTTGTACTTGAAGAGAGTGACCCTGAATATTTAAATCAGGGTCGCGTTCAATCAATCCCTTCAATCAGCTATTCTTCAATCAAATAGCCTTCAGTGTGTCTTCATCGGTTACACTTGCTCTGATCATGGTTTCGGGCATTTTTACTGCCACCATATGCCCCTTAGCACAGACTTTCCCCATGGCACTGAGCGTAATATCCAGCACCACTTTTCGTTCCTTCACTTCACAAATAACTCCGCGAAGCTCAAGCTCGACGCCCATGGGCGTGGGTGCCAGATAATCGATATTGAGGGCGGCAGTGACAAAACGCTGTTCTGGACGAGAACCTAACTCTCGCCCCAGCTCCCGATAGGCCGCTGCCGATGCACTCCCGGTACCATGACAATCAATTAATGAGGCGATGAGTCCGCCGTAAACAAATCCCGGAATCGCGGTATGAAACGGTTCAGGCATAAATACGGCGCGAGTTTCATTCCCCTCCCAGTAACTCTTCAACTGATGACCGTGGGGGTTATTCTTACCACAGCCATAACAGTGGCTCAGCTCTTCTGGGTAAGTATCTTGAAAGGCGGTATTGCCCATATTGCACTCCAATAATTGACCACTTCCATTTATATCAAAACTAATACAAGAGATGATTACGCACAACACAGACAATAGCCTTAAGACTAAAGGCTAGCCCCAATTTGCCATAACAAGACACAGTAGACACCATAAAAATCGACCTTCAGACAACAAAAAAGGGCCCTGAATGGCCCTTTTAAATTGAATCCAACGCTTCAGCTTACAGGCTTGGAAGCAACCCACTTGGCAGATAAGCATTGAAGCTTGTCGTCAAAAGTAAGTCCGTTGCAGCTTCGATATCGGGGCCGAAGAAGCGGTCCTTATCGTAGTACGTCACCAACTCACGTATCTCGGCTTTAGCCTGACTGACGGCGGCACTTGGCTGCAGCGGACGGCGAAAATCTAATCCCTGAGCCGATGCAAGCAGCTCTATGGCCAACACACCACGGGTATTTTCAGACATATAGCGCAGACGACGCGCCGCAAATGTTGCCATCGACACATGATCTTCCTGGTTAGCCGATGTGGGTAGACTATCGACAGACGCCGGATGCGCGTAGGTCTTGTTCTCTGAGGCTAATGCAGCGGCTGTAACCTGAGCGATCATAAAGCCAGAATTCACCCCGCCATTTTCAACCAAGAAAGGCGGTAGCTTAGACAAATTAGGATCGATAAGCAGCGCAATACGACGCTCAGCAATCGAGCCGAGTTCGGCAATGGCAATCGCCAAGTTATCGGCAGCCATGGCTACAGGCTCGGCGTGGAAGTTACCACCCGAGATGATGTCGCCGGTATCTTGGAACACCAATGGATTATCGGTCACGCCGTTCGCTTCGGTGCCAAGTACGTCAGCAGCATGACGAATTTGAGTCAAACATGCACCCAGTACCTGTGGCTGACAACGCAGTGAATAAGGGTCTTGCACCTTTTCACAGTTAAGATGATCAAGGCTTATCTCTGATTCATCACCCAACAGATGACGGAATACGGCAGCAGAATCGATCTGCCCCTTCTGACCACGCGCCGCGTGAATACGAGAATCGAACGGACTACGACTGCCCATGGCTGCTTCGACACTCATCGCACCGATAACCGAACTTGCAGCAAACAGATCTTCGGCGTTAAACAGGCCTTCCAGTGCCAGTGCCGTCGATGCCTGTGTGCCGTTAAGTAGCGCTAAGCCCTCTTTCGCGGCCAGCTCTATTGGCTTAAGGCCGGCGATCTCCAGTCCCTTTTGAGCAGAGATTAACTTACCTTTGTAGCTCATCTTTCCTTCGCCAAGCATAGGTAAACACATGTGTGATAGCGGTGCTAAGTCACCCGATGCGCCCACCGAACCCTTCTCCGGCACACATGGGTAAACTTCGGCGTTAACCAGTGTGATCAGGAAGTTGATCACCTCGAGACGAATGCCCGAGAAACCACGGCTTAAGGAGTTAATCTTCAGCACCATCATCAAGCGCACAGTAGCATCATGCATCAATTTGCCCGTACCGGCAGCGTGTGATAACACGATCGAGCGCTGTAACAACTGCAGGTCATCGGCAGCGATCTTAGTGTTGGCCAGCAGGCCGAAGCCGGTGTTGATGCCATAAACCGTGCGGCCTTCATCTAACACCTTCTGGACTAAGCCAGCACTGATGTTGATGTCGGCAATCGCACTATCGGCAAGCTTCAGGCTCACTTTTCCACGACTGATCTCGCGGATTTGGGACAGGGTCAGTGTTCCAGGTTCTAATACTAAATGACTCATGGGTTACTTCTCCAACATCGGCAGATCTAAATTCTGCTCTTTTGCGCAATTCTTTGCAGTATCGTATCCGGCATCGGCGTGACGCATCACACCTGTAGCAGGGTCATTCCATAGCACACGGCCTAGACGAACCGCGGCGTCATCACTCCCGTCGGCGACAATCACCACCCCAGAGTGCTGGCTAAAGCCCATGCCGACGCCACCGCCGTGATGTAAAGACACCCAAGTCGCGCCGCTAGCCGTGTTAAGCAGGGCATTCATCAGCGGCCAATCCGATACCGCATCCGAACCATCGAGCATAGATTCAGTTTCACGGTTAGGGCTGGCAACGGAGCCAGAATCTAAGTGATCACGACCGATAACGATAGGTGCCGACAACTCGCCATTTTTAACCATCTCGTTAAACGCGAGTGCCAAACGGGCACGATCTTTCAAGCCAACCCAACAGATACGCGCAGGCAAACCTTGGAAGGCGATACGCTCACGGGCCATATCTAACCAGTTGTGCAGATGGGGATTATCAGGGATCAGCTCTTTGACTTTGGCATCTGTCTTATAGATATCTTCCGGATCACCAGAAAGCGCGACCCAACGAAATGGCCCGATACCCTCACAGAAGAGTGGACGCACGTAAGCGGGAACGAAACCTGGGAAATCGAAGGCATTTTCAACGCCCATATCAAATGCCATCTGACGGATGTTGTTACCGTAATCCGTGGTCGCCGCGCCTGCCGCTTGCAGAGCCAGCATAGCCCTGACCTGAACAGCCATAGACAACTTAGCCGCCTTAACGACTGCCGCTTCATCTGTTTTACGCATCTGCGCCGCTTGATCTAACGTCCAGCCTTGCGGCAAGTAGCCATTAAGCGGATCGTGAGCGGATGTTTGATCGGTCACCACATCGGGAGTGACGCCGCGCTCGACCAACTCTGCAAATACATCGGCAGCATTAGCAAGCAGACCCACAGACACAGGTTTGCCACTCTTGTTCGCCGCATCGATCATCGCAAGCGCTTCATCGAGACTGGTGGCTTTCTTGTCGACATAACGGGTACGCAGACGGAAATCGATACGAGTTTCATCCACTTCACACGCTAGCACTGAGTATCCGGCCATGGTGCCGGCCAGTGGCTGAGCGCCACCCATACCACCCAAGCCACCGGTAAGAATCCACTTACCCTTAGATTCACCGCCAAAATGCTGATTAGCCATCGCCACGAATGTCTCATAGGTACCTTGAACAATGCCCTGGGTACCGATGTAGATCCAAGAACCAGCGGTCATCTGGCCATACATAGCCAGACCTTTCTTATCTAGCTCGTTGAAATGCTCCCAGTTAGCCCAGTGTGGTACCAGGTTAGAGTTTGCAATAATAACGCGGGGCGCATTGCTGTGGGTCTTGAATACCCCAACAGGCTTACCCGACTGAACCAGAAGAGTTTCATCATCTTCGAGGCGCTGCAGCACTTCAATTATTTTGTCGTAGCACTCCCAATCACGGGCTGCACGTCCGATACCGCCGTAGACCACTAGGTCCTCTGGGCGCTCGGCAACATCCGGATGCAAATTGTTCATCAACATGCGCATAGGGGCTTCGGTAAACCAGCTCTTACAGCTTAGCTTGGTGCCGTGTGGCGCTATAATGCGACGGCTTGGGTCGTGTCTCTTATCCATCGTGTTTAACCTCATTCAATTTGTTGTTTCTTTTAATGCTTGCTCTTAACTTATAGAGAGTAGAGAGCTGTTTTGTTCTCGTTATATGTGTACTTATTCTTGTCACTCTTACCTGTTCTTACCACGCAGTGGCGTCAATCGAAATGCGCAGCAGATCGATTTAAAAAGTCAGATGACCACCCAATCTGAAACGCGTTCCAGGATGGATCAGTCTGGCGTAACTCACCACGCCTTTGCGTGACCAAGTACGACGAGTGATTTGCAAACATGGCTCTGTCGCCTCGATAGCTAAATGTTGTCGATTGTGCTCGTTGGCGACCACGGCTTCTATGGTATGGCGCGCCTCGGTGAGCGGTGCAACCAGTGATAAATATTCGTGGGGAGTCTGCAGGGTAAAGTCCTGCAGTAAATACTCAGGTACCAGCTTAGGGTTAACGAAACGCTCTTCCAACTGCAGTGGTGTGCCCTGCTCGCAATGCACCAGCACCGAGTAAAACACCGGACTGCCGGTTTCCAACCCCAGCGCGATAGCTATAGGTGCTATCGCATCAATTTGAGTCAGCTCAAGCTGCTTAACGCTATACCCATGCCCGCGGTCTTTAATTTCATCGGCAATATTGCGAATGGCCATCATAGATGACTGAGATTTAAGCTCGGCAACGAATGTCCCCAGACCTTGGGAGCGTTCTAACACACCACCATCGGTCAATTCAGTTAACGCACGGCGCGCCGTCATTCGACTGCATTCAAATAGCTCAGCCATCTGGTTTTCAGAAGGAACACGGCTGTGCTCTTCCCATTCACCGGATTCGATGCGGGCCAAAATATACTGCTTTATCTCTGCAAACTTGGGCGTTGCCACAGGCTATCCTTTGCTGTTTATTTTGCGGTATTAGGAGCTAGGTTCTAGAATCTAGAAACCTCTCTTTGACCAATAACGCTTTTCAAACGATGAAAAATACCGCTATAATCCTAGCTTGTATATACAAGTAAACGCAAGCTAGCTCACAAAATTTTATTGCATCGACGCATTTAAGCGCCGAGTAGAGGGAAACAAGATGTCTTGGGATCAGGTATGGATTGACGTTAACGTAGCGACTATGGACCCAGCTATTTCAGCGCCTTACGGTGCTATTACCGATGCAGCGGTTGCCGTTCAAGCCGGTAAAATTGTATGGGTTGGCCCTCGCAATGAACTGCCTGAATTCGATGTTTTGTCAACGCCGGTTTACAGAGGCAAAGGTGGCTGGATCACCCCCGGACTTATCGACGCTCACACCCACTTAGTGTTTGCAGGTAACCGGGCTAACGAGTTTGAGCTTCGCCTGCAAGGTGCCAGCTATGAAGAGATAGCCCGTAGCGGTGGTGGCATCATCTCAACCGTTAAAGCTTGTCGTGAAGCCAGTGAAGCCGAGCTATTCGAACTGGGACGCAAGCGCCTTAACGCCCTCGCGAAAGAGGGCGTCACCACGGTCGAAATAAAATCTGGCTATGGGTTAGATACCGACACTGAATTGAAAATTCTCAGAGTTGCCCGCGAACTCGGCAAGCATCATCACGTCGATGTAAAGACCACCTTCTTAGGTGCTCATGCCATTCCACCTGAATATAAAGACGACAGTGATGCCTATGTAGATCTGGTGATTAACGACATGCTTCCCGCCGTGATCAAGGAAAACCTTGCCGACGCGGTCGATGTCTTCTGTGAGAATATCGCCTTCAGTGTCGAGCAAACCGAACGGGTGCTCACCGCAGCCAAAGATGCCGGATTGGATATCAAGCTCCACGCCGAGCAGCTCTCTAACTTAGGCGGCTCGGCAATGGCCGCCAAACTCGGCGCCAAGTCGGTGGATCATATCGAATACCTCGATGAAGCTGGCGTTATCGCCCTGAGCAACAGCGGCACCTGCGCCACCCTACTACCGGGCGCCTTCTACTTTCTACGTGAAACTCAGATGCCACCAATTGATCTGCTGCGTAAGCACAAGGTGCCCATGGTATTGGCCAGTGATTACAACCCGGGATCATCCCCGCTCTGTTCGAGCCTGTTGATGCTCAACATGGGCTGCACCCTGTTCCGCCTGACACCCGAGGAGGCGCTTGCGGGTATGACGCGCAATGCCGCCAAGGCGTTAGGCATCGAAGATAAAGTCGGGGTATTAGCCGCAGGCATGCAGGCAGATTTCTGTTTATGGGATATCACGACACCGGCAGCATTAGCCTACTCATATGGCGTAGGTGTGTGCCTTGAGGTGGTCAAGTCTGGCCACCTTGTCCATCAATGATTTGGTAGCCTGAGCGATGAGGCTGACTCATCGTTTGGGTTGGTTTCATCTGACGTAATGGGTACTTGGTTAGGTTTATGGTGCCCATAACTTTGCAGATATCGATAGCCTGCGGCTCGCTTAAAGTGTAGATACTTCTGTGACACGCCACGAGTACAATCCCTGTAGGCTCTGCCGTGACATCCCTGTCACGGAAGGTCACAGCCGCATCTACACTGGATTAACTATTTCTTCGATTTAATCTAATAGATTGGCAGATCATTTTCGCTGGGAATGGTAT
>SDWK01000389.1 GCA_004195335.1 Shewanella sp. | reverse complement strand
CGATACAGGCTATCCGAAATACTATTCATTGAGTATTGCGTCACTGGATGACCCAAATCTGGTGCCAGTGAAGTATCATATTCATACTTCCAGCCAGCTAAAGTGGTTGCACATCGAGGATGATACACCAAGGTACAGTGGCGCTCGTAGTTAGCGCCTTTTAACTCTGTTTTTGGTTTGTTGGTATTGGTGTGGTTTATTTATGGTCACAGCTTCATTGGTATTAATCGCTTGCAGCGAGATTAAGTTTACCCTTCATTCGTATCCATAAATAAGCTTTTCCAAACTTCATTTGGATTAAAGTCGCGGTACTCCGTACCACACCGGGCAAGGAGGACTGCTCGTCCTCATCCTCCTTGCATCCACCTTTGACGCCCCGGCGAAGTTACATGCATTGAGTACGGGCCTCATCTCTTATGGATAAATTGCTACCACTTCCGATGGTACATCCTGTACCCCGAAAGCTAGCCAGACATCCATGTCCGGCTCACGCAATTTATTCCAACGCCCTTCGGCAACTTCCAACGGGGAATCTTCGTATCTGAAAGGTTACATGGCACGGGTTGATTATCTATATCTGCAAGTCCTGTTTTAGGTTAGATCAAAAATTGTCCCTAACTTCTTCACAATCATTGATACCCAACAGAACAAGCTTATGTTCAGATATCTAAATTAACTAACAATAACAAATCGAAGAGATAGATAACCCGGTGTAAACGCGGCTGTGACCTTCGGCAGCAGGGATGCTGTCGTAGAGCCCACAGGGAATGTGCTTGCGGCGTGTCACAGAAGTGTTTACACATAAGCTTGCTGCAAGCAATTACAAGCGATGAAGCTACGAGCTTCAAACAACTAACCCAATAAAAATAAACAGCAGCCAACAAAAAAGGGAATGAACCAAGTTCACTCCCTTTTATCGCTGAGGTATAAACAACCTCACATGCTAAAAATAAATTCTAGCTAGCCTTGAACAGAAGGCTATCTCATTTCCCATGCACGATAAGTGCGGCCTTTAAGCTTGCCATTGGTGATCTTATGCAGAGCACGCTTAGCCGCTTTACGGTCGACGGCAACGTATGAGCGGAATTCGGTGATCTTGATCATGCCGACCTCGGCACCTTGAATACCATCTTCGCCCGTTAGCGCACCTAAGATATCGCCAGGGCGTAATTTATGCTTCTTACCACCGTCGATCTGCAAGGTAACCATTTTAGGCTGAGTAGGCAGAGTATCTAACAAGTTTTCAGGAGGTAAACCTTCGCTGACGATATCGAGATCCAGATACTCTTCTAATAGCTTAACCTTGTAATCGTCTTCACTGGTGAAGAAGGTATACGCGGCGCCTTTACTACCCGCACGACCTGTACGACCTATACGGTGAATGTGGACTTCGGTGTCGTAGGCAAACTCGTAGTTAACCACCATGTCTAGCGCGTCGATATCCAGACCACGTGCGGCAACATCGGTAGCTACCATGACAGAAGCACTCTTATTGGCAAACTGCATCAGGGTGAGGTCTCTATCACGCTGCTCGAGATCGCCGTGCAGTGCTACAACGTTGAAACCATCGTTGGCTAAGGTCGCCGCCACATCTTTGGTTTCACGCTTAGTATTACAGAACACCACGGCGCTCTCAGGTCTGTGCTGAAGTAACAGTAGACGCAGCGCCTTTTGACGGTCTTTATTGCTTTCTATCTGATAGAAGTGCTGATCGATGGTGTTGTCATCATGAGTAGACGTCACCTTAACGACAACAGGTTCAAACATGATCTCTTCGGCGACCTTTTGGATCTGCTTAGGAAAAGTAGCGCTAAACAGTAGCGTCTGACGTTCGCGTGGCATCTGAGCCATGATGTAATCAAGATCAGGCAAGAAGCCCATCTCTAGCATACGATCCGCTTCATCCAACACTAAGGTGTTGACGTTTTCAAGATTCAAACGCTCACGTGACATATGATCGATAATGCGACCTGGAGTACCAACAATAATGTGTGCACCATGCTCGAGTGAACCAATTTGTGGCCCCATTGGCACGCCACCACATAGGGTCAATACCTTGATATTATGGATACCACGGGCAAGAGTACGGATCTCTTTCGCCACTTGATCGGCAAGTTCACGAGTCGGGCACAGTACTAAAGATTGAATGCGGAAACGCTTCACGTCTAGCTTGTGCAATAGACCTAAACCAAAAGCCGCCGTTTTACCTGAGCCAGTTTTGCCTTGGCCGATAACATCTTCACCATTTAAGATCGCAGGTAAACTCTGCGCCTGAATGGGCGTCATCGTATCGTAACCCATGGTTTTTAGGTTATCGAGTAGTTCAGGTTTTAGCGTTAAAGTCGAAAATGACATATTACTATCTGCTTTTGGGGTAACTTGGCTCAAGGTCTATTCCTATTTTTATCACGACGAAATACTCGTCATGAAAGCGGCTATCAAGAATGAGTTTCTTATATACCGCTAATATCAATTGAATTTATCAAGCCGAGTACCATCCTGTGAAATTGATGATAATGAGGCGAGATAATAATGGGCGTGATTATAGCAAGGTTTCAAATGAGTTGCTCGCATCCTTAACCCTATGCTTGATAAATACCGAAGAGAAAAGCAGAGATGCTAGGGACTCTGCCACGCGCCTCGTTGCCCATATTAACAGCTCGATGCGTTCTCATTTGAGCCAGATGTGGGTATTTTTATTCAAGCCTTACTCTGCTGCCTAGCCTCATAAGGCTCATCGAATGAGTGCGATTTATTCGAGCTACCTGAACATTTCAAGACATCAACAGGTACTACTCAGCCACTTCGCCTCTTAACGTTAACGCGATTCTTTCAACCCACCAATCAATCGCATCTCTGGCATCGTCGGTCGAATCAATCATGGTGCTCAGATCCTTACTGCCCGCTTTTCTATCGATAACGGCGACAATAGGATCGCCCGTATTCGCGTCGCTTATCATCATCTCAATCGTAGCACTGCCCACATTGGTATGTTCTCCGGTGACCACTTTAGCGATAGTCGAAATCCCGAGCCCAAAAGGGAGTAGGCTACTTGTGACCGCTAAGATAGGATTGGGCGTTTCTATATTGGTCAGGGCAATACTGATCCTTAAGGTGTTCTCTTGAGGAGTGTCCACCAGCTCGAAACGAGATGAGGCTTTTTGTTTTACTTTTTCGACCAGATACTCAGAAACACCGAGAATGTCCTGTTCCGATAGGTTGTCATAGCGAGTCTTTTCGTCTAACACTAACCACACTTGATCGACAATAACCCTATCGTATTGCTGAAGTATCTCATTCAGATCTTTAATGCTTTTAATGCCTGGCTTAGACCAGATAAGATCGCTGCCGCCTTCCGGACCCGGCCTGAAGTCATCGAAAGTGCTAAACATCTGTGATTGACGGTAATCTTGAATGACACCACAGCCGCTTAATAGCAATACAAAGACACTCACAGCTACACTCACTGCCATTCGAAAACGTTTCATAAAATTCCCATTCAAGTAAGTCAAAACTAATGCTGATGCAACTGATGCGAGTACACTTAATGCAAGCAAGAGTGCACACCTGTGTAGTCATCATAACACATGAGTTTGAATGGTGAACAATGAAATAGTCTGGACCGAATGATTTGCCTTGCCCATAAAGTAAAAAAGCCCCGAACATTCGGGGCTTTCATTAGTAAAAAAATGCTGACTCATGCTGAACAGATTTATGCAGTAGCGAGCTCCGCCTCTTCTGTCTTGTTCGCGTCTAAGCGCTTAATTACGCCACCATAGATAATCAAGGAAATGGCAGATATCGATGCGATAACAGCAAAGAAATACCAGATATAGTGCGCCTGAGACGAAGCGCTAACCCAGGCTTCATGCGTCTCGAATGTGCGAGGGTCCGGACAATATGCCTGAAGCAAGTAGCCGGATAAACCAAAGCCTAATAGCGAACTGATAAAAGAGTGCAGATGAGAAAAACCAAGGTAGAGTCCCTCCTCTCCCTTAGGTGCCTGCAGCGAGAAGTATTCGAGGAAGCGCGGTGAGATAAAACACTCAGCCAAGCCTTGAAAAATGATACCGATGATCATCATAGCCGCAATAGGATGCATGCCTAAGATGGTTTCAGTGCCCGCAAACAGATTACCCGATGCCATAAGCATCGCCGAGAAAGGCATGATAAACATACCGATAGTCATCGAAGAGAGTGCACTACGTTTGCTCATCATGGCAGTCACAAGACTGACAGAAAGAAATACCACTAACGGGTTTACGTTTGCGTACCAAGATGGAGATGCTCCCTCACCCGCCATGCGCAACACATACTTTGGCATTGTCGCATATAGCTGATGCTGTACCATCCAAAAACCACTGATAATGACGGTCAGAGAGACTAATCGGCCGTTACTCAGAACCTTGGTCAGTGCGGTCCATATTTCAGACAGGGACTTTCCTTCGCTGTTGGTATCGGCATTCTTGAAGAAGATAAAGATACTGAAAAACGCAATCAGCGTCATGCTCGCCGCGAAATAGTTCAGATTGATTAATCCGAGGTCGCCCATGGACTCACGTAGAGGTTTAACCACGGTTTTACCCGAGAAGGCACCGATATTAACCATCATATAGAAGATGGAGAAACCTTTAGCGCGGTTAGCCGTAGTCGTACACTTAGCCACAGTAGCGGTGATCACCGCCTTGATAAATGAACCACCAATCATGATAACGATAAGAATAGGCACGATCGCCCAGCGAATATCGGCCTCTTTCAGTCCGTGATAGGTCGCTTCTTTACCGTACTCGACCAGCCCTTGCCCCTCTAACAGAGCAGGAAAAAGCGCAAGACCGGAATAACCTACCGTAAGGAGGCCAAAAGCGAGCAATAATGCTCGTCTGAACCCTATTTTATCTGCAAGTGCCCCACTAAAGGTCGGCAGGAAATAGAGACCAGCGGAGAAAGAACCCGCAAGCCATGCGGCCTCCACATCGCTAAATCCTAAGATTCGTGACAAATAAAGGGTGATCACAATGAACACGCCATAATAGGCGGCGCGCTCTAAAAGTTCGACACCATTAGCAATCCAAAACATTTTTGGAAAACCCTGCTGCGTCGATGAGGACGTATTGTTAGTCATTTTTTTTATTCCAGATCTGAAGTTGTTATCTGCATCAACATATTATCTAGCCCGTGATGACGCCATTGTGACAATATCTATTCTATCTCGATTCGTCTGAGGCCTGAATTTCAAACAGATTGAAGACTCGACTCCAACCAATATAAAACCCAGATGCACCGACTACAGGCCGATGTGCCACGAATAAGGCCTTACATGCCCCAAAAGATTTAACGCAGGATTCTATCATGATTTTGTTAATGATAAGACTGTTAATGCGCCATACTGAGCGCGCCACACGCCAAACTCATTAACAATCAGCCATGCCAACTAACAAGGGATCAGAGTTAACATCTGATTGTAATGAGATTAGTTTTAGCACTGACTGTTTCTTAGAAAACGGCAAGAAGGGGTCAACACTTAAGAAGCGGCCAACGTTGTAATCGTACATCCGAGCGTACATGTGAATAGGCGTTTGTTCGGCTAAACTATAATTATGGAAAAATTACAAAGCATTATTCTTGTCTGCATATCCATATCAATTTTCAGCTTATTTCACGCAAATGCAGTAGAACGAATAAGTTACTTTCAGACAGACAGCCGTTATCAGTACCGCACAGAACTGTTAAAGCTGGCACTGTCATACCCCCACGCTAGCCTCCCCTCTTCGATAGAACTTGTGCCGTTACACCATATCCCCCACGCTCGGGGACAACGCCTTATCGAAACCAATGTCATTCGTGGCGTCATGTCTTTAGCAACCAATCAACAAAGAGAACGTAAATTTTTACCCATTCGACAGCCCATTATGGCTGGCATACTTGGTATGCGGGTACTCTTAATAAGGGGTAGCCAACAGCAGCAATTCACTCAAATAACCTCCATTGAGCAGCTCCGTCAACTCCGTCTAGGCTTTGTAAAAAGCTGGGGAGACATAGAAATTTTACGCCACAATCAGATGACCATTATTCCCGTTGCTCGCTATAAAACTATGTTTTCCATGCTGAGTGCACGTCGCTTCGACTTTTTCCCTAGAGGCATAAACGAAGTCATCCCTGAAATAGAAAGATTTGGGAACATTTACCCAAAAATCACAATAGAGAAACACATCGCCTTACTCTATCCCTATCCGGTCTATTTTTTTGTCAACAAACAAGATATCAAACTCGCCAATAGGATAGAGCATGGCTTACAGCAAGCTTTAAACGACGGTAGTTTTAAACGCCTTTTTCTCCAATATCATCGTGATATTCTCAAACAACTAAACTTTGGTATAAGACGCGTCTATACCTTGGAAAACCACACTCTGCCTCCGAATACACCTGACCCAGACATGAGTTGGTGGCTAGATGATGCCCTTTTTGATAAACCTACCATCAGCAAAGACTGAACAGCCTCCTCATTAGCAATTATTCTTGAACACTATTTATTGAACTAGAGCGCCAAACCTCGATTATCGGGCTAAATAGCGTTACCCTTTGCCCAAAGTAGCCATATAAAGACCAACCCAATGACTAAACCTAATATCAGCAAACAGCAACTCGTCGACATGCTCAAATCTTGGGGTGAGCAGAAGATCACCGCGGATCAGCTTCAGGACTGGATGGTCACTCACTACGACCCCGATGAAACTGACATTGGCAAGAGTGAGCCGGAGTGGACTGCCGAAGCGATGAATATCGTGATGAATGAATATGAGATAGCAAAGCAGGAGAAGTTTCGTCTGGAAAAATACATGCTTGCCATCGACTTTATTCAGGCCGATGAGTCACATTTTAATCAGACCCGCCATCTGTTTTTGCGCGAAGGGTTTAGCGATTAATTCCCCATTTATCAGCCTAAACTGAGAGCGCCCCCTCAGCCGCTCTCTTTGTTACTCCTTAAAGTTTAACTTTAGGAGTGACTAAGCTGCTATTGAATACCAATCGGTATAAGAAAGTGATCTACTCAGAGTTTTTTTTGCAAACTAATTCAAGGCGAATGAATGAGGGAATGGTGCTCCCTTGTGAAGTTATTCAACGCAGAAGTAGGCAGCCAAAAACACTCCTGTAAGGCGAGTTTTAGCGCACCTGATGCAGTGTTAACGAGCTTAAACGTAGAATAACTATGCTCTTCACTCGTTGCGAGCAACATGGTCTTGTATGTTCCCGACAGACTTAAGACATTTCCTCTCCTGACCCATAGGGATATGGGAAATGTCTTTAAAGCGTCTGGAACGCTTAAGACCTGGAGGTCAGATGTTGCAAATGTCATTTATGCACGACTATATGGATGTAGGAGGTAGAGCGAAGCAGGATGCCAGAGCCGAGGAGCAATTAATGACCTTGCCTCAGAAGCGCTAAATTCTCGCTGAGCGATCACATCTTTATA
>SDWK01000791.1 GCA_004195335.1 Shewanella sp. | reverse complement strand
ATAAAAGGTAAGAGTTCCTAGGGAGCAGTTCCTAGGAACCAGAACCTAGGTCCTAGGAACTTATTTAAGGATTAAAAAAATGAATGTACTAGTAATAGGTGGCGGCGGTCGTGAACATGCATTGGCATGGAAAGCGGCGCAGTCTGCACAGGTCGAAAAAGTCTTTGTAGCTCCAGGTAATGCCGGCACCGAGCTTGAGCCTAAGCTTGAAAATGTGGCCATTGAAGCCACCGATATCACCGCATTAGTCGAATTTGTTCAAAACAATAACATTGAGCTGACCATTGTTGGCCCTGAAGTGCCGTTAGCACTCGGCGTTGTCGATGCTTTCAACGAAGCCAACTTACCCATTTTTGGCCCAACCCAAGGTGCTGCACAGCTGGAATCTTCTAAAGCCTTCACCAAAGATTTCTTAGCGCGTCATAACATTCCAACGGCAGCCTATTCAAATTTCACTGAAATTGAACCAGCTAAAGCATACGTAACAGAACTAACTGCTACGACTGGCTTCCCTATCGTGATTAAAGCCGATGGCTTAGCGGCGGGTAAAGGGGTGATTATCGCCCAGGATCAAGCTGAAGCGGATGCTGCGATTGAAGACATGTTGGCTGGTAATAAGTTTGGCGAAGCCGGTTCACGCGTCGTAGTTGAAGAGTTTCTTAAAGGTGAAGAAGCCAGCTTTATCGTCATGGTAGATGGTAAAAACATTCTCGCTATGGCCACCAGCCAAGATCATAAAGCCCGTGATAACGGCGATCATGGCCCGAACACGGGCGGCATGGGAGCTTATTCACCAGCCCCTGTTGTGACTCAAGCGGTTCACGATTGGACCATTAATCATGTTATCCGTCCAACAGTCGATGGCATGGCTGCTGAAGGCAATGTCTATACCGGTTTCCTTTATGCAGGCCTTATGATCTCGCCCGATGGCAGCGCGAAAGTATTAGAGTACAACTGCCGTTTCGGCGACCCAGAAACCCAGCCTATCATGATGCGCCTAAAATCAGACTTAGTTGAGCTTTGCCTGGCAGCCACTCGTGGCGAGTTAGATACAGTGACAGCTGAATTCGATGAGCGCGCCGCCGTAGGTGTCGTTCTGGCAGCCGGTGGCTACCCAGAAGCATACCGCAAGCATGATGTTATCGATGGCGTAGATCTCGGTAACAATAACGCTAAGGTCTTCCATGCGGGAACATGCATGAAAGATGGCCATGTTGTGACCAATGGTGGTCGCGTACTCTGTGCCACCGCTCTGGGTAACAACGTCACAGAAGCACAACAAGCGGCATACGGGCTTGTCGATAAGATCCACTGGGATGATGTCTACTTCCGTACCGATATCGCCTACCGCGCTATCTCACGGGAGAGTTAATACTGACTATGAGGTGATGGGTTAGAAATGAGTCGCGGTTCAAGGTTTATCTGACGGTAAACTAAATCTGTTATGGCACTAGAAAACTTTCCAGCACCATCATAATTTTTAAGGCCAGATACTCTTGAGTATCTGGCCTTCTTCTTATCTAGTGATTTTTCATCTACTGGATTTTCATCAGCTGAAATGTGGTCGATGCATCAACAAGTTCACTGGCTGCCAAATCATTAGCAAGGCCAAGCTACACTCTTAGCTTCAAGTTTCAAACCTCAGGCACTGACAAGCTCCAGGGTAGGCTTAGCTTGCAACTGCAACCCTCTTGCACGCCAAAGTTCCATATACGTGTCTAACGGCTTAGGACGACCGATCGCATACCCCTGAGCATAATTAATCCCGATATCCTCAAGCCTGTCGATAATGTCCTGATTCTCAACAAACTCCGCGACCGTCTCTATCCCCATCACACCACAAACGTCGTGAATGGACTTCACGATGGCGAAATCTTTTGCATTGGTCGCTAAGTTCTTTACAAAACAACCATCGATTTTGACGTAATCGACAGGAAGTTCTTTCAAGTATCCATATGAAGCAAAGCCGGTACCAAAGTCATCTAAGGCAAATGAAAAACCCAGTTTACGCAGGTAGTTGAGCATATCCATGGCACGATTTCTATTTTGAATGGCACAGGTTTCAGTGATCTCAAAACAGATACATTGACTCGGGATTTCGAAGCGCTTGAACTGCTCGGCAATATACTCCACCATGCCTTCAGCCCCTAAGCTGTTGCCGGAAAGATTTATCGAGATGCAGTGGTCATCCCAAATTTCCTCATGTAAAGACAGCCAAAGAAAGGCTTTTCGAATAACCTCTTTATCGACATCGTTCATTAACTTAAAACGCTCTGCTGCTTCAATAAACTGCGCCGGAGATAAGATGCGACCACAAGGTTCTTGAATACGGAGCAAGATCTCCATACGCTGGCGATGCTCCCCCGGACCCATGCCTTTAATTGGCTGATAGTAGAGTAGCAATTCGTTGTGTTCTATCGCCTGGCCAATTCTCACTGCCCACATAGGTGCGTTACGCTGACAAATCGATTCTTTATCGTGATCATCGTAAAAGTGAACTTGATTGCTGCCTTTTCCCTTAGCAGTAATACACGCCACATCGGCATCTTTCAGCAGCTCTTTAGGGCTGATATAGGGTGCCCGAGCTATGGCGACACCAGCACTTATCCCGACCTTATAGTGGCATGCATTATCACGCAGCACCTGCATGGAAACACTGGCTGTGATTCTTTTTACAAGTTGAGCCACTTCTAACGCATTATGATCCCGAATCGCTAATCCAAACTCATCCCCACCTAATCGGGCTAGCATCTCATCTTTGCTCAAACAAGATTGCATCGCTTTGGCCACCATTGTCAGCATGGTATCTCCGGCGCTATGCCCACAGGAGTCATTGATTAACTTAAACTGCTCAAGATCGAAATAACAGATCGCGATAGATTGAGCATCATGGCTAAATTGCTCCAACCTCTCTTCAAAGGCGCGACGATTTAGCAGTGAAGTAATGGAGTCGAAATTAGCCTTTTGTCTGAGCTGTCTTTTGAGTATCTCCTCTTGAGTCACATCGCGTAAAACGATAACGGAACCTATCACGACGCGCTGATGATTAAGCAAATTACTGATACTGCGCTCCAGAATTCGAGTCTTATCAGTTTTGAATTTTAATTTACTCAATATGGGCGCTTGAGCCTGACTACGCATAAACTCACACAGCTCATCTTTACTACTTTTTTCTGTTTTAAGCAGAGTGTCCACGCAGGTACCAATGGCGTTATCACTTTTAATGCCTAGTAGCTGCTCAGCCTGAGGATTTAGGTACACAACCTTCGCGACGATATCAGTCAGGATTACCGCTTCGGCAATCGATTCTAACGTTGTTTTAAAACGTTCTTTTTGCTGGAATATTCGCGCAAGCAGGATGTTGACCCTATCAGCCATGATAACAAGTTCAGAACACCCGCTACCAACAAGAGGAGTATAGGTTTTGGCAACGGGATCAATATCTGCAATTTGAGTCATCAAATGGCGAAGGGGGCGAATAAGGCCCTGTTTGAGCCAGATGTAGCCAATGATGAGTATCAATAACCCAATGCCAACAATGGAAAATGTCACCAAATCATATTTTAATGTTATCTGGTTAAACGCATTCTCAGAAAACTGAACTTCGAGATGGACCGGTCTTTCAAAAATAAGGCTAGGTACTGTCAAACTTGAAATAGGGTTACCACGATCGGCATCAACCATTTCACTTGCCTTCCCCTGCACCATATTGATGTTTGAGACTAAACCTTTGAGGCCATAGGTAGAGAGATAAGCGGGTGTAAGTTGTCTGGCCAATATCATCGATTTATTCTTTGAAACCGGCACTAAGCTGACGATAAAACCCTTATCCTGCAACATATAGACACCAGATAAGGCCTGGGTCGCATATTGCAGTTGGGCGGGAATAGGATCGAATTCAAATGACATGACGTCATCATATAAAGGGGAAAAAGGTTGTAGCTGCCCATCATTCAGATAAAACAAACTCAGATGTTCACCAAGCATGCTGTCACGCCACGCTTCATCTAATGAAACTCTCTGTTCGATGGCCATTTTTGAAAGGGGCAAGGCGTAGACTTTTGCTAATAATACCAGTTGATTTATATCTTTTTCTATTTGGGATTGAATAGTACTCAGCTCTATATTGACTGCATTTCGATTAAAGGTCTCTACCCTGTGATCGAACCACATGCTTAAACAATAAGAGACAGAAATAATTGCGGGCAGGCAGAAACCTACAATAAAAACGATTAACTTTTTGCCTATACGCATCTTAAACCAATTTCAATCAACATTTTTCACTCAGAGCCGATATGGCATTTCAATTTTAAGGGGGGTGATGGGTGTCATCTAATCCTTGATCGCCCTAATCGATTATGCTTTTACCTTGCACACTCCCAGTGCACAAAACTCTGACTTGCATTAAAAACTGGCTACCTAATAACAGCGACAAAAAAGCTCACAACTAAAGCCCTGATAGTCGAATTCAAAAATAACTAAAGCCAGTAATCATAACTTCGGCATGCAAAATAGCGCATTTACAGACAGGATAGAACCCGTTTTGATTCACTCGTTGCTAAAGTAGTCAATAGCCTGCATTTATCTGGTTTTGTTAGCCTTGATATAGCGCATTAAAAGATCGGTAATCCACGGATATCGGCTCAAAAATAGATGGAAATCACATCCAAAAGTTCGATGTGACACTTTTGTGATAATTCCGCGATACTCAGGTGACTCCTCTTCGCCACAATCATCTCATCTTGCACTCACTTCTCACAGTCCCCTACGACTGCTCAGAAGTACGTTAACCGATGAACAATGTTACAAGGAGCGACAACATGAAGTTTAATCACATCAGCAAAGCCATTCTCTTAAGTAGTCTTATCAGTACTACAGCCAGTGCAGCAGAGCTAGAGATTAGCGTGACCAACCTTACCCATGGAAACCATTTCACTCCGTTACTTATCACGGCCCATTCAGATAACAGCCACCTATTTCAAGCCGGTGAAATGGCTAGCCCCCCACTACAAAAGATGGCAGAAGGAGGAGATATCAGTGATTTAGTCGCAGCCGCAACGGCTAATAATGACATATCTACCCCTAACCCGGCTCAAGGCTTACTCGCCCCAGGGGCGAGAGTCGATAACATTATGCTCGACACGATGGCGATGACTCACCTGTCCATCGTCGCCATGGTTCTTCCAACCAATGATGCATTTATCGGACTCGATGCGTGGGAGATCCCAACTACTCCCGGTATTTACACCATCAATATCAATGCCTATGACGCAGGCACCGAAAGTAACGATGAGATAATCAATGGTGGCGGTATGCCAGGTTCAGCTGGGATCCCAGCCGCTCCGGGTGGAGATGGTGGCAGCAATGCGACAGGTATCGATGATATGAGTAGTAATGACAAGGTGCATATCCATCCGGGAGTATTGGGCGACACCGACCCTGCCGCTGGCCCCAGCGATCTCGATAGCCGCATCCACCGCTGGCTTAATCCGGTTGCAAGAGTCGTTGTCGAAGTTAAATAGGGAACAAGACTATGAAGATGTTAAAGATGCTTTCCTCAAATAAACTTGTCGTCTCTATGGCAGTGATATCATCGTTATCTCTTAGCGCTTGCTCAGATAGCGACAGTATGACGGAGATGGTTACTCCACCCCCAGTGATGAGCAATCAAATTTACACAGTGACAGTGACAAACCTCACTGCTAATCAACCTATGTCTCCTGTCGCACTCATGATGCACAGCAGTAACACGAGCGCATGGCAAACCGGAGTGGCGGCCAGCTTAGCACTGGAGACACTTGCAGAATCGGGCGATAGTTCGCTTCTGGCAGCGATGAATGGCGCGGATGGGCTAACCTCTGGTCAGGGGCTACTTATGCCAGGAATGAAAGAGAGTATCGAACTGAGCGCCGCTTCGGGCACTGTAGATTCACTTTCAATACTGACCATGCTGGTCAATACAAACGATGCCTTTGCGGGGGTAAATAATGTCAACCTTACCCAGATGTCACTCAATGAACGTGTCACCCTGAGCTCTATCGCCTACGACGCCGGCACCGAAAAAAACACCGAGGCTAAAGGCACGATACCCGGGCCAGCGGATGGTGGAGAGGGATTCAATGCACTGCGTGACGATGTAGACAGGGTACATGCTCACCCTGGCATAATCAGTGCTGATGATGGACTCACAGATTCTGTGCTGAACGCTTCACATAGATTCGATAATCCAGTGCTCTCAATTTCCATTGAACGAACTCAGTAATAGCGCAGATTGTTTGATTAATTTTTAATCGCAACAAACATCCCCGATGGCAGGTCTAGTATGTATGGATCTGCCATAAGGGAAGTGATGATGAATGCTGCACACCATTCTAATACTAAGATTAATCAGAGAATTTTACTTGTTGAAGATGAACCGGATTTAGCACATTTAATTAAACTTAACCTAAATGCATTAAATTATGATGTGGTACACAGCGCAACAATAAAGCAGGCCAGTCAATATCTGGATCTCAAACATTTTGATTTGGTTTTAATCGATCGCATGCTACCCGATGGTGATGGCATCATGCTTTGTCAGCAGCTACGTGAAGCTGGAAAATCACTTCCCTGCATGATGATCACCGCCAAAGATTCTGAAGCCGACATTGTACTGGGGCTGGAATCCGGCGCCGATGATTACCTTGTGAAGCCCTTCAGTGTATTAGAGCTAAGAGCACGGGTTAAAGCCCTGTTGAGACGAGGTCAGCAGCTTGTTCAACAAGATCAGCTTAATTTTAACGGTATTACAATCGACTGTAATACTCGAGAAGTTGTCGCCTTCGATACCCCACTCGAACTCACGGCCAGAGAGTTTGATTTACTATTGTTTATGGCCAAACATCCCAAGCAAGTATTCAGCCGGATGCAACTCTTAGAAGCGGTATGGGGTTATTCCTATTGCGGTTACGAGCATACAGTCAACAGTCATATCAATCGATTGCGTGCAAAATTAGCCAGAAGCGCTTCGGCAACCGAACTCGTCAAGACGGTCTGGGGCGTTGGCTACAAGTTCTCCCCTCCAGCCGCTTCGACCTGATAATGAAATTACTGTCACTACAATGATGTGGACTCGATAATGAAAAGCCTGTTTAGCCGTTTACTCTTGTCAGTCAGTGTTACCGTTTTCATCTTAATCATCGCCCTATGGCAATGGTTTCAATTTAGTCAGGATTTCAGCCGTAACCAGATCCAACAGTCACTTCATAGTGAACTCGCCTTACATATGGCGCATATTAACCCTTTGCTTTCTCAGGGTGCCACCTCAGACAAGGCGCTTAAGGAAGCCTTCCATGACTTTATGTTGCTGGGCCCCAGCTTCGAAATCTACACATTAGATATTACAGGTAAGGTGATAGCCTATGATGCCAATGAAGATAAGATAAAGCGAACCAGCATCGCAACGGCCCCCATAGATCAATTTATCTCAGGCGCTGAGCTCCCCATACTGGGTATGGATCCGCGTTCCACAAATACCAATAAAATTTTCTCAGTAGCCCCTCTCGTCGACGGCTCCGGCACACAAACCGGTTATCTCTACGTGATCATTGGCGGTGAAGATTTTGATATGTGGCAATCACTTGTCAATCAGCACCAAACGCCTCTCACTTGGGGAGCTATTATCATTGGCGCTTTTCTATTTTCATTAACCCTGTTCGTTCTACTGCTCAAGTATTTCACCGCACCATTCTCGCGTCTCGAGCGTGATCTGAGCGGGGTCGAAATAAAAGATCTGCATAATAATTTAAGCCTACCCAATGATTACCGTGGCAGCATAGAGATCGAACAATTAAGCCATCATATCGATCGACTACTTGCCAAGGTGAGCCAGCAGTATCAGGCCATAAACCAGCAACAGCAGGCAAGACAAGATTTTATGCTGCACCTTTCCCATGACCTAAAAACGCCATTAACCTCACTGCAGGGCTACATAGATACCTGGTTACTCACGCCACCGAATGAGCGCAGCGCAGATCTGATTGAGATTGCCGCAAAGTCTGGAAAACAACTCCAACAATTGTTGGGTCAAATGCTGGAGCTGTCTGCACTCGAAAACCGTCAAATCAAACCCGCATTTAAAACGACAGATCTCAACAGTTTGCTCGATGAAATATCTCAAACATTCACGCCCAGAGCTCAGGTACAAAACATACAGCTCAACTTTGGGGTAAACGAGGGTGCCTCTGTCTATACCGACCCACACTTACTGAGGAGAGTCTTGAGCAACCTGGTCGATAATGCAATTCGATATACCCCAAAGGGTGGGGAGATAAGTATAACACCAGCGTCTCCTCCTCAATCTAAGGAGCTGCAAGTGACGGATAGCCTCTGGTTATGTGTGGCCGATAATGGCTCCGGTATCCACAAGCATGAACTACAAGCCTTATTGGAGATGAAACATAAACCTAAGTTTAAACGCGATGAGGTATTACCTCAGCTTGGCGTGGGCTTGTCTATCGTGAGACAACTATTAAGCCTACTCGATTGCAGCATCGATATCATGAGTACGCCAGGAGAAGGGAGTCAATTTTACATAGCTCTACCCATAAAGAGCCAATAAAAAGGCCCGCAATATGCGAGCCTTAATAACACAACAAGAACACTAAAAGCTGATAGTTTACTTGTGGTATTGAGCCGATAGCTCGTGTACTGACTTAATGAAAGAACCCGCGTGCTCTGGATCGACATGCTGGTGAATACCATGACCCAAGTTAAACACGTGACCAGCACCTTCACCATAACTCGCTAGGATCTGACCCACCTCTTGATGGATACGCTCAGGCGAAGCATAAAGTACCGATGGATCCATGTTACCTTGAAGCGCCACTTTATGACCAACACGACGACGTGCATCACCGATATCAACAGTCCAATCCAAACCAAGTGCATCACAGCCAGTTTCAGCCATTGATTCTAACCATAGACCGCCACCTTTAGTGAACAAGGTAACCGGAACCTGACGACCATCAGCGTGACGAGTTAGGCCATCAACAATCTTCTGCATATAGCGCAGTGAGAATTCACGATAAGCGTGGTGAGAAAGTGCACCGCCCCATGAATCAAAGATCATTAGCGATTGAGCGCCGTTGGCGACCTGAGCATTTAGGTACAAGATAACTGAATCTGCGAGTTTATCGAGTAACATGTGCAGTGCAGTTGGCTCTTCATAGGCCATCTTTTTGATCTTTTCGAATGTCTTGCTTGAACCACCTTCAACCATATAAGTCGCAAGTGTCCATGGAGAACCCGAGAAACCAATCAGAGGCACTTCACCTTTAAGCTCACGACGGATCGTGCTCACCGCATTCATCACATAACCTAATTCATCTTCTGGATCAGGAATACATAACTTTTTAATGGCATCAATGGTATCTGTCGGACGCTCAAAACGTGGGCCTTCGCCAGTTTCGAAATATAAGCCTAAGCCCATAGCATCTGGTACAGTCAAGATATCAGAGAACAGAATAGCCGCATCAAGATCATAACGACGCAATGGCTGTAGCGTCACTTCACAAGCGAGCTCAGCGTTACGGCATAGAGACATGAAATCGCCAGCTTGTGCACGAACTTCTTTATACTCTGGTAGATAGCGCCCAGCTTGACGCATCATCCATACAGGAGTTCTGTCGACTGGTTGTTTTAGTAAGGCGCGTAAATAACGATCATTTTTTAATTCTGCCATTTGGCTCTATTCCTAGATTTATTGATTTCCGCTGGGCGTAGTTTAGCATTTACGCGAGTAAAGTAACCTCTAGCAGATCATTTATGTGACATTAACCTCTTCATACCGCAATAGATTAATGTTGTACCGACTCGTCTAAATTTAGTATCTCACGCTGAACTTAGAGTGAGAAGCATCAGGATGTAAATACTCCGATAGAAAATAAGTGTTAATGTTCTCAATATGACAGAAAAAAGTTGCACACATCTTCAGCCTTTGGTATAAAAAGTCTGCGCTAGCAAGAACAATCAAGAAGCTCGTCGCATCGAGCCTGCAATACCTTTACTCGCCCAGCGATAGAATTCTATCGCTGGGCATTTTATTTTTTGGCTATTTAACACTCCTACCCTCCACAATTCTGTATACAAAACAACCATCGCTTCGATTTGATAATATCTGCCTAAATAAGCGAATAATGGTTGATCATTACCCTAGTTGTCACCTACATTAGAAGTCAGGGAAGAACTCATTAATGGGAACTATCATGCTAAGACAACTAGAAAAAGCCGAACAAAAATGGGGTGGTTCTAACACTCTTATCGATCAATGGCTAAATAACCGTCGCAAACTCCTCGTAAATTATTGCCAGATCGCTGGTATTCCTCCCTATGAGCCAACCGAAAAATCACTGCCAGCTATAACTGCAATCAAAGAGTTTTGTGATCTGTTAATGGATTATGTTTCTGAAGGGCACTTCGAGGTTTATGATCGTGTCGTGACAGCCTGTGAAAAACATGGGATGTCTAGTCAAAATCTTGCTCATAATCTGGTTCCTCGCATCAGTGAAACGACAGACTCAGCTTTAGATTTCAATGATAAATACACCGAATTTGTAGATGATAAAGTGCTATTTCAGCTCGACAAAGACCTATCATCATTAGGTCATGCGATGGAGACTCGATTCGAATTAGAAGACCAGTTACTGGAAGTACTCCACACTAAACACTCATAATGCGGTTCTAGGTTCTAGGTTCTAAAAATACAAAAAGGCGAGGTCCACATCAGTGGGTCTCGCCTTTTTATCTATGCTTTATTGCTATTTATAGCAGCGAAGCGTTCTAGAGGGACAAAGTCCTTTCTCTAAGCGTAGCGCTCTGAAAGGACATGCTCCGTTCCTAGTTTAAACCGCAGACTGGAAGATAACTTCGCCCGCTTTTTCTGTATAAGATTCAATTTTATCGAAGTTCAAGTAACGATAAGTGTCAGCTGCTGTTGCATCTAACTCTTTCGCATAAGTCTGATATTCATCAGCTGAAGGTAGACGACCCAATAGTGCCGCTACAGCAGCAAGTTCGGCAGAAGCTAAGTAAACATTAGCGCCTGTACCTAAACGGTTAGGGAAGTTACGCGTAGAGGTTGAAACCACTGTCGCCCCTTCGGCAACACGTGCTTGGTTACCCATACACAATGAACAACCAGGGATCTCAATACGCGCACCAACACGACCGAAGATAGCGTAATAACCCTCTTCAGTTAGCTGATCACGATCCATCTTAGTCGGTGGAGCTATCCATAGACGTGTTGGCAGCGTTGTAGCGAACTTGTCTAGCATCTTACCCGTTGCACGGAAATGTCCGATGTTAGTCATACAAGAACCGACAAACACCTCATCAATCTTAGTGTCTTTAACGGCTGAAAGCAGTACCGCATCATCAGGATCGTTTGGTGCACAAAGAATAGGCTCTTTAATGTCACTTAAATCAATTTCAATAACGGCTGCATATTCAGCATCGGTATCGGCTGCTAGCAATTCAGGGTTAGCTAACCACTCTTGCATTGCAATGATACGACGTTCGATAGTACGACGGTCGCCATAACCTTCAGCAATCATCCACTTCAACATCACGATGTTAGAATTTAGATATTCGATGATAGGTTCTTTGTCTAGCTTGATACTACAGCCAGCAGCACTACGCTCAGCAGACGCATCAGAAAGTTCAAACGCCTGCTCGACTTTCAAGCTTTCCAGACCTTCGATTTCAAGTACTCGACCAGAGAAGAAGTTAACTTTGCCTTTCTTCTCAACAGTCAGCAGACCCATTTCAATCGCTTTAAGCGGAATAGAATGGACCAAATCACGCAATGTGATACCTGGTTGCATTTCACCTTTAAAACGGACCAATACAGACTCAGGCATATCAAGCGGCATAACGCCAGTAGCCGCAGCAAATGCAACCAGACCTGAACCTGCAGGGAAAGAGATACCGATAGGGAAACGAGTATGTGAATCACCACCAGTACCTACAGTATCAGGCAGTAACATACGGTTTAGCCAAGAGTGAATAACACCATCACCAGGACGCAATGAAACACCGCCACGGTTCATGATGAAATCAGGTAATGTATGATGAGTGTTCACATCAACGGGCTTAGGATATGCCGCCGTGTGACAGAAAGATTGCATGGTCAAATCAGCACTAAAACCAAGACAAGCGAGATCTTTTAGCTCATCACGAGTCATAGGACCGGTAGTATCTTGCGAACCAACCGAAGTCATCTTAGGCTCACAATATTGGCCAGGACGAATACCTGCTACACCACAAGCTTTACCCACCATCTTCTGTGCAAGGGTATAACCTTTACCTGTATCGGCTACATCTTGATTCAATACAAATACTGTTGATGCCTCAAGCTTAAGCACTTCACGAGCACGAGCGGTTAAGCCTCGACCGATGATCAAAGGAATACGACCACCAGCACGAACTTCGTCCATCAAGACTTCAGTTTTAAGACTGAACTCCGAGATCACCTCATCGCTATCATGACGCTTAACGACGCCTTGGTATGGATAGATATCGATGACATCGCCCATTTCCATCTTGCTAACATCTAGCTCAATGGGTAGCGCACCGGCATCTTCCATCGTGTTGAAGAAGATAGGCGCGATCTTGCCACCCAAACAGAAACCACCACCACGCTTATTCGGTACATTAGGGATATCATCGCCCATGAACCACAGCACTGAGTTAGTTGCAGACTTGCGTGAAGAGCCGGTCCCCACAACGTCACCAACATAAACTAATGGGAAGCCTTTAGTTTTGAGCTGTTCGATCTCTTTGATTGGACCAATCACACCCGCTTCATCAGGCACAATACCTTCACGGGCATTTTTTAGCATAGCTAAAGCATGCAAAGGGATATCAGGACGAGACCAAGCATCAGGTGCTGGCGACAAGTCATCGGTATTCGTTTCACCTGTGACTTTGAATACTGTCAGTGAAATCTTTTCTTCAAGTTTTGGACGATTCAGGAACCAATCAGCATTAGCCCAAGATTCGACGACTTGCTTAGCGAACTCGTTGCCAGCCTGCATTTTTTCAACAACATCGTGAAACGAGTCAAACATCAACAAAGTTTTTGATAAAGATTCGACGGCTAATTGCGCCTGTGTATCGTTATCTAACTGAGCAATAAGCGGTTCAATATTATAACCGCCTAACATAGTACCAAGGAGCTCAATCGCACGTGATGAAGGCAGGATAGATGAAGTGACTTCACCTTTTGCTATCGCATCAAGGAAACCCGCTTTAACATAAGCGGCTTCATCTACTCCTGGTGGAATTCTGTTCTCAAGCAGGTCGAGGATAAACGCCTCTTCACCTGCTGGTGGGGTTTTAACTAGCTCAACTAGCTCTGCCACTTGCTGGGCATCTAGCGGCTTAGGGACTACGCCCTCTGAAGCACGCTCTGCGACGTGTTTACGATATGCTTCTAGCACGGCAACATTCCTCTTTGTTTGGCGTTCTAACAACGAAACTGCACTTCCTCAATCTGAAAGCTGACAGTCCTGCAGGCTCGACCCTTTTTCTGCTCGACATTATACAACAGGTTTACAAAAGTTTGAATCAGATCACACTCTTATCAGTCATAATCACGTGATAAATCCACCAGCTTGCTTAGGCTGAGCTGTAATTTACACATTACTCTAGATAAATGTAATTAGACAATAGTGTGAAAGACATTTAAACCAAATAAAAACATCAACTTAAACTGGTTGAATCATTTGATAAAGCTGTGCAAAAGGCAGTGAACTTTAAACTCTATTAGCAGAATTCTTCCCAATATCATGTAAAAATGATGATAATCCATAGTACTATTCACCGTACTTATAGTGAACATACTGGAGCCCTATGACTTCTTCGCGACTAATGGCCATCATTTTCGATATGGATGGCATACTTATCGACTCTGAACCAACTTGGCAGAAAGCCGAATATCAGACCATGAGAGACTTGGGGTTAGCGATCAGTTTTGACGATACCCTTCAAACTACAGGTCTTAGAATCGATCAAGTGGTGAGTTATTGGTATCAACGTTTTCCCTGGGATGATTATGACAATAGGGAAGTCGCCAAGAACATCGTCGATCAGGTTGTGAGCTATATTTTGAAAGAGGGCGCCGCGATGAATGGCGTGGTCTCAGCATTAAATTACTGTCAACAAAAAAAACTGAGAATAGGTTTAGCCACTTCATCATCGCACGCTATCGTCGATGCCGTTTTAAACAAGCTGGATATCAGGCATTACTTTAACTCGATTCAATCTGCCGAGCACTTAGCCTACGGTAAGCCACACCCTGAAGTGTATCTAAACTGTGCGATGGAATTGGGAATAGCGCCTACTGAATGTATCGCTGTCGAAGATTCATTTAACGGACTCGTCGCGGCCCGCGCAGCAAACATGCAGACTTTAGCTATCCCCGCCCAGGACCAACAACTCGAATCCAAGTGGATTATTGCCCATCATCAACTTCAAGATCTCACCCAACTTCATGAGTATTTAGATGGGAAGATATAACTCAGGTCTAAGCCTTGATCTAAACGCCGTATTTCTGAAACAAAAAGCCCATCTCAAAAGATGGGCTTAGTTTAATTATCTCTATCTAGATAGCACCACGAAGTGGCATCAACAGAGATGCGTAGCAGATCTATTACCAGATCTTAACGCGATCTTCCGGGCTCAGGAACATCTTATCCCCCTCTTTCAAGTCGAATGCTTGATAGAAAGCTGGAATGTTCCTAGGCGTGCCCATGGCGCGGAAGTGGCTTGGAGAATGAGAGTCGGTCATTAAGCGGCGGCCCAACTCTTCATCACGATAATTACGACGCCATACTTGCGACCAACCAATAAACAGACGCTGCTCACCGGTTAATCCTTCAATCACAGGCGATTCTTTACCATTCAAGCTCAAATGATATGAACGTGCCGCAACAGTCAGGCCTCCTAAGTCACCGATATTCTCACCGAGAGTCAGGTCACCATTAACATGTTTGCCTGGTAGCGCTTCATAAGATGAGTACTGAGCAGACAATTGAGCCCCACGCTTCTGGAACTCTTCACGGTCTTTGTCAGTCCACCAATCGCGCAGGTTACCATCGCCGTCATACTTGGCACCTTGGTCATCGAAGCCGTGGCTGATTTCGTGACCGATAACGGCACCAATACCACCATAGTTTATCGCATCATCGGCATCCATATTAAAGAACGGAGGCTGAAGGATCGCGGCAGGGAATACTATCTCGTTCATCACAGGGCTGTAGTAAGCATTTACCGTTTGCGGGGTCATGTGCCACTCACTGCGATCGATAGGTTGACCCAGTTTATCCAGCATGGTCGTATACTCGAATTTAGCATAACGCTTATAGTTACCTACGAGTTGATCGGCTTTGATCGTAAGGTCAGTATAATCCTTCCACTTATCCGGATAACCGATCTTATAGGTAAATTTAGACAGCTTCTCTTGAGCCGCAACCTTAGTCTCCGGCGTCATCCATTCGAGTTCATTAATACTCACTTCGAACCCTTTAATGAGGTTTTGAATGAGTACTTCCATCTTCTCTTTTGCTTCAGGCTTGAAGTGTTGTTCCACATACTCCTTACCCACAAGCTCACCAATGACCTGGTCTGCAGCATCAACCGCCTTCTTCCAGCGTGGCTTCTGCTCTTCGATTCCCATCAAGGTTTGGCTATGGAAGGCAAAATGAAGATCAACGTAGTTTTTACTCAGAAGCTCAGCAAAACTATCAACCAAATGGAAAGAGAGGTAATCCTGCCACTCACTCACGGTAAACTGGTTAAATTGAGCACCAAATTTTTCAAAATAGGAAGGTTGACGCACAACAGCTTCTTTCACCGAACTCATATTGGCACTAGCCGCAAATTGACCAAAATCAAAGTCGCTAACTGTAGCCTGTATTTCGGCATTATCCATCTTGTTGTAGCTCTTATTCGCGTCACGTGATTCGACACGGCTCCACTGACTCTGCGCAATAAAAAGTTCAACTTTAGCAACACTGGCTGCCACCCGCTCGCCATCTTTGCTGCCTGCTTGAGTCATAATATCGGCAACATAAGCATGTAATGCGGCTCTGTTCGCTACAAATTTTTCTTCATCTTTCAAGTAATAATCACGATCGGGTAAGGTTAAACCTGACTGATAGAGGTAAACCGCATATTGGCTTGAGTTTTTAGCATCGTTATTAACATAGAAACCAAATGGCATCTCTACCCCACTCACCAGCAGACTGCCCATCAAGCTGGCGATATCTTTGTGGCTCTTTGCCGAAGCAATAGCCGAAAGCTGATCGCTTAATGGAGTGATACCTAACGTCTCGATGATATCTGTGTTCATATAGCTGGCGTAAAAATCACCCACTTTTTGCTCACTCGATCCCTCAACTTTATCTTGCTTAGCTGCAGCGTCATCGATAATTTTTTTCAATGCGTTTTGACTCTGCTCATAAAGCACTGAAAACGAACCATAGTTAGATTTATCAGCAGGGATGGGAGTGTTGGCAAGCCAGTGACCATTCACACTGTAATAAAAATCGTCTTGATGACGAACGGTATTATCGAAGTTATTTGTTTCAACTCCAGATACTTTAGCGACTTCCTGAACCACGGTTACGCTTGGCTCATTATTGCTACAGGCGGCAAGACCTAAGCTTAGTGCAATCCCAATTGCCAGTTTACTTACTTTGTTCATTTTCATCCCCGTTCTGTCCTTTTGACGTATATGTATCGAATCTCCTATGATGGAGTTTTCTATACATTTTTTCGATCACACACTACCACTGAGCCATTTGCGCCTACAGTGAGTATTTGTAACTTATTATGAATAAACCACTACAAATAGGCTTACCAGTTCTTCCCAATCATTATAAATACTGTCATCTCACCGTCATCTGCCCAGCCAAAACCTAATGCGGCTGGGCCCATAGAGGTATCAGTCCCAAAATATAAACTGCCGGAATAGATAAGATCATCGAGATCCACCCCCTTTCTATACTCCCAAACGTTACCCGCCTCGATACTTGTACCTAGATAGAGAGGGTAATCGGTCATCCCTAATACATCCCGCCCCAGATCATACTGATAAACGAAGGCACCAAACACTTTATGGGCACCCACGAGTGCATTTTTGTGATACCCCGATAGATTCAGAAAGCCACCGAGCTCAGACACATGCACGCTAAAGCGGTCCTCCGTATCGACAGTTGCCAATGAAGCTATTCCAACAAAAGCATGATTGCCAACACTCAATGCACCACGCCAGTCAGCCTCAATTTGAAAAGAGTTTTCGTTATCGCCAACACCTAATTCTTGAGATGTCGACTCGTTTCTGTAATAGAGATTTAAGGTAAACCGATTACCAGAGGTCGGAAAATTAATGCTATTTAGGTCGTCGTAGCCAAACTTGAAGTAAGCGCCATAGGTGTCATACCTGAGATCTACCTCAAAAAAAGCCTTATTTTCTAAAGTGCCCTTTTCACCCGTTATTCCTAACTCAAGCATTCCCTCTTTAACATAGTTATAGCCTATTCCTATATCTGCCCGATATTGGGTTTGACGTAACTGCAAGGCTTTAGCGTTTTGCTCATAGAAGTCCCAATCTTTTATTTCATAGCCTAATTTTGCTCGACTAAAGAAGCTTTGATCATAATCCAGTGGCAGATAAAACTCGGTGGAGAGCCATTTTTCAAAGCCGAGTCTTAACTCATTACGCCACTCACCGCCGGTGTCAGTGATATCGGTCAGTGTATAGGCCAGATCCAGTGATACGACAGAGTCCAGAGAGAAATCATCTTCCCAACTGAAACCGAGTTGAAAATAATTTGGTCCCCATGATTTAGCCTTGGTATTTAAAGTCAGTACACGACCTTGATCTGTATCGGCAAATTCTGCAGCGACAAGTTCAAACTTGTCCAGGGCATATACATTGGCAATGCCTTTCTCAAGCTGCTCTGTGGTGACGACCTCGCCGGGAGCAATCCCGAAGGTCTCTCTTAACAATGATTCACTCACTTTTGATTCATTGTTAAACACGATATCGACTAAGGGGTGCTCGATTTCATTGACCCAGGTTTTACTTTTCTTCTTTTTCGCTTGTATATAGCTAGCATATTGAATGTCACTAACACTCAATGTCTTAAGTAACTCAATATGTTCCAGCGCGGCCGTTTCCCCCAAGGCATAAGCCTGAGGCATGATTGAAAAATCTGTCGTACTCATCTCACCAACATTCGGGCGAATAAGAATATCACCTTCGCCGAGGAGGAGTTTCTGTCTCTCTGAGCTGGCATTAGTCAGCATCGTCGATAGCTGGTTCAATACCGCAACAGTACTATTCAACTCCTCTTTCTTTACCAGAGATGAACCGATATCGACGGCAATAATAATGTCGGCCCCCATCCCCATAACAACATCGATAGGCATATTGTTAGCGATACCACCATCGACGAGAAGCTTACCTTCATATTGAATTGGCTGAAGCGCACCAGGCACGGTAGCCGAAGCCTGCATAGCCTTGACGACACTGCCATTATTGATAATAACGGCTTTGCTGGTTTCAAGATCGGTAGCCACGGCGCGATAGGGAATAGCTAACTCATCGAAGTGACGAAACTGATGAACTAAACCAGTTGAGCGTTGAAGAAGTGTCGACATAGTCTGCCCACGCAACAGGCCATTGGGCATTTTCATCTCATCGTCGCTATACCCCATATTCACGGGAATATTAAATCTGTCTCTCTGCTGCTTGTTTCTGAAGCTCAATGACTCTCTGGGAATCGTATCTGAGTATCCATTAGACCAAGATTCGGTCATCATAATTTTTTCAATCTCAGTTGCACTGTATCCAAGAGCATACATGCCGCCGACATAAGCGCCGATACTGGTTCCTGCGATATAGTCGACAGGAATTTTATTATCCTCAAGCACCTTCAACACGCCAATATGCGCCGCGCCTTTCGCACCACCACCACTGAGAACCAAACCAATTTTTGGCCTGGAGTTGGCCATGACAGGAGCAGTGATGAAACTGATC
>SDWK01000128.1 GCA_004195335.1 Shewanella sp. | reverse complement strand
CATCAAGTTATTACGAAGAAATTTTATTTTTCTGTGTAAATGTTAATTATTTTATTCTTTTTGTAACTGATGGTAGTTTGCGCTAATCATGCAAGAGTTTGTTGATTTACATCAAGAATGTCGCAAATGTATGACGGAACCGCTGTATATGGCTGATACTTGCGCCTCATCACTCTAAATGTGTGACGCTCGTCGCATTGATGGGTGTAAATGTATGATTGGAGGCTAGTTTGTTGCTTTTTGGTCTGTTTATTTACTACCCTTAAGGGGTAATCATATGTGATGATCTGCTTGTTCATTACCCAGTATATAAAGGTTAATATCGAGACATTACCCTGAGCCTGAAATTGATAAATGACCTAACTATTCTGCTATATGTTGATGTTTCAATCATCTACTGGTTTATTCTAATTTTAGAGATGCTGCAAATATGTAGCTGACATGTAACTCAGGTTGCTTGGGGCAACAGATAAATCCATCTGCATGGGTATACCTATAAATGAGTAAAAATTTTGTTGGTTTAGGCTATTTATGTGGTCGATTTAAGCCTGTCTTGCCTTTTAATATTTTTAATTTCAACTTTCTGGATTGCTGTAAAAATAGTTTGAGCGTTTTTTTTCTTCTGCTCGATGAGAGAGGTTGATATTTTAGTGCCACATAGTAGGTGGTAAATCGAGTGAAATCGGCTGCAATACCGGGAAAGGCCTGCGTCACAATACGACAGAAATCCGTTGGCCCCAGTTGAGTGTTCCGAGCGACTCCCTTTTTCTCGAGTAAGCGACATATTCGCAGATAGATTGTAGAGACAGGGTCTTTACCCTTGCTAAAATGGATCAACCCAGCGCTATAAGCAATGATAAGGCCGATAAAGGCGATACTTGATAGCATGAAAATGGCGAGTTTTTTCTGGGTGACTTCTCCTAATATTTTTTGCAGCACCAGCTTTTGCTTATCGGTGTCGAAACCGAGAACCCAAACACTCCAATAATAATCGATACTTGAAAGCGTTAGCCTCAACTCGTTGAGAAGTGGAAACTCTCTGAGCCGTAAGGAACTGAAAGGACTGTCTAAGAGGTAGCTGTCTTGTCCTTGAAAATAGGAGTCGAAACCCTCTAAGACTCGTTCTGGTGCGATCATGGCCGTTGGGTCATACCTTACCCAACCTCTATCCTCTAACCAAACCTCTGTCCAGGCATGTGCCATATATTGATAAATACTCATGTAACCTGCACTTTGGTTAAACTCGCCCCCTTGGTAACCAGTAACCAAACGTGCCGGAAGGCCCGACGCCCTGGCCATAAATGTGAATGCACTGGCGTAATGGACACAAAAACCGGCTTTATTCTCGAACAGAAAATCATCTAATTGTTGAGGACCGACCCGTGGCGGAGTAAGCGTATAAAAGTAGGGCTGCTCGGTGAAGTATCTCATCATGGCCCTGAGTCTGGTTGTCGGATCGGGGAAGCGCTTAGTAAATGATTTAGCTAGCTCAAAGGCGCGAGGGTTAGCACCATCGGGTAGTTGCAGGTTCAGGAGTCTGACCTCATTATCTAAGGTCTTATCCATTTTATGTTGAGGATAGGAGTCGACACTGTAATGAAGTTTCTGATCAACACTTCTGACTGAATAAAGGCGGTAATCGGGTAGGTTGATGATCCCTATATCATTACTGAATGCAGCATCCAAACCAAACAACCAATGTTGTTTACTGGGTTCGGCTATCACTGAATATTGGATTGGGGAACCTTCCGGCGGTAGCCGTTTCGGGATTCTAAAGGGTAAGTTTTCCTCGATATGTTTAATACTCAGGTTTTGGGTCCATCGACGACCATCATAATCCTCCATCACCAGCGCTCGCCAGTAGAGCTGGTGATTGCTTGGTGGCGATTGCGTAAATTCAGCCCTGAAAGCTAACGCTGCCGAACGAGTGAGCTTGGTAATATCACCGAAACTAACTTCATCGGATAATCCGGTTTGACTGGATTTTTGCTGCGGTACCATCCAAAGAGGAGGAAGCCTGGGAAATACCAGGAAGAGTAAGGCGGCCAGAGGAAGACTCTGTAACAGGAGTTTAAAGCCTAGCCGAGCTGTCTCTGTTAATTTTACATCTTCTCTATAGAGGCTAACCAACACACAAGTATTTATCCCGGTGACGAAAGTGAGGTTAATGGCATAGAAGATAGATTGTTGGTCGATGAAGGTGATGGCGATAAGGAAATAGCCAACCAGCACAACCGTTCTGACATCACGCCTATTTCTCATCTCAATATATTTAAGGGCATAACCTAAGATTAGTAGGTTGATGAGTCCATTTAATATGCCTATTCCGCTGGTAACGAGTGCCAGTGTGACCGCCGATGCGATGGCCAGCGCCGTAACGAGATATCTGGGTGGCTTAGCGACCTTTCCGACGAAGATCCCAAAGCGCCAAACAAGACAGATCCCACAAATCGCCATGCTCCATGGGGTGAGCTTATCGTATAAGGGGGCGAGAACCGCGATGTTGACGATAAGTAGCCACAGTAGGGTATGACGGGAGATGATCTCTTCCAGATTCGATTTACTCATGAGTCAGCCTCTTCGTAGGCTGGGATCATGGCGAGTTCCTGAAGGCAGTGTATGCGGTGCGCATCACCATCCGAGGGGAGAATTTTTTTCCGGCCAATAACCAGACCGAAAACTTGTCCTCGACCGCTCATTTTGTCGATTGCCCAGGTCAGTTCGCTTAACTGCTTTTCAAGTTTGGGCGTGCTTAAATCTTCGATGAATAACCACTTGGGCTCTCCCTGTGGCTGCTGAAACTCTTTACTCAGCATGCCTCGTCCCTGTGCGAGTTGTTTCCATGCGACCTGCTTTAAAGACTCGCCCGGAATATGTTGTTTAAGGCCTTTAAACTCATCAACCCCGGGAATATGTGTTCCTATGTCGCCAGTGATGTTTTCATTGTCAGTATCGAGAGATTTAAGCTGTGAAGGCGACACCAAGGGGCTGGCAAAAACAATATGCGGGTTATCAAGGTTTACATGTGACCAGGCCCTGAACAGACCGAGTGGATATCGGGATTCAATTTTTAAACGACCAGGAGAGACTCTGCCTCTAGCAAGGTTATCGAACGGCACCAGTGTCTGAATAGGTTCTTCGCCGATAGTCTTTATCACTTTAATCTGGTTATCTGAGTAGTTGAGCAGAACGTCAAATTGGCGCTGAGTTGAGAAGAGTTTTATCGGAAATACAATAGTTTCTCCTGCATAAGCCTGGGGAGAGGCGGTAGAGTGTAAGGTGAGGCCGGCAAGATTTCGGTAACTGTAGATGATGCAGGTATTAAATAAGCTGAGTAGCAATATACTTAAGCCTATGACTAAATTATTTTGATAGTTTGTACCAAAGATAAATAAAATTAATACCAGAAATAACCATAACAAGCCAAAGCCAGTCGGGAGTATGAAGATACTTTTATGGGCTAATGTCACTTTTGCTGCAGGTGGCAATCGTCTATTGAGCCACTGAGCCCACCATCGATTTAGTCTGCTTTGACCTGAGGCGCGTTTCTTCATGGTTTATACGGTTAAGTCAAAGGATCGGATTGACGCTGCTGACAATTTTCTGAGATAGCGCCTCTCCTTGCTGTTGGCTGCTACTGCGTATCCTATGTTCGGCGACTGCAGAGAATACAGCCTGTACATCTTCGGGCACTAAGTAGCTACGTTTGTGAAGAAAAGCCCAGGCTTTGGAGGCCTGAAGGAGTGCTTTACTGGCTCTGGGAGAAAGGCCAAACCCCTCATTTTGTGTGCGAGATGCCTCAATTAAGGCGAGTATATATCCCAGTAAGGCGTCAGATGCACTGACTTTTACCACCTCTTGCTGTAATTGACTGAGCTCAAGTTGAGTGATGCACTGCGGCAACGAATTCAACAGAGGGGATTGATCATGACCCTTTAGCATGGCCAGTTCGGCTTCGGCGCTCGGGTAACCAATGGATAAGCGCATCATGAAACGATCCAGTTGAGATTCCGGTAGGGGAAAGGTACCCGTTTGCTCACTGGGGTTCTGTGTCGCGATAACAAAAAAAGGACTGGGTAGTGGATGTGTGATCCCATCCACGGTAATTTGATGTTCAGCCATGGCTTCGAGCAAGGCGCTTTGAGTTTTTGGACTGGCTCGATTTATCTCATCGGCCAGTATCATCTGCTTGAAAATGGGACCGGGGTGAAAGATAAATTGAGATTGTTCTTTATCAAATATCGATACACCTAATATATCGGCCGGGAGCATATCACTGGTGAATTGAACACGCTGATAGCTGAGGCCCAAAGTCTGTGCGATGCCATGAGATAGACTCGTTTTCCCCATGCCGGGAAGGTCTTCGATAAGCAGGTGCCCTTTGGCTAAGATACATGTGAGTGCCAATTTTATCTGTTCAGGCTTCCCTAACAGTACACGACCGAGCTGGGTTAAAATCTCGGTGATATGTGGCTGTACCATCTCATTCCCTTTGCTGTATGCGCGTTAAATATCACTATGCGATAAAACGGGACATTGATCCAGTTTATCCCTTAAGCACTTCAAGGTTCTGTTGTGAGTCTGTCAGGGGAGATCTGAGTTGAACGCCCATTGGTATCTCCGACTTAAATCAAATCAACTGAGCTAGCAGCATATTTAAATTGAGGTCTAAATAGAAAACCTTGCACCATATCGACGCCAAGCGAAATGGCCCGTTTGAGTTGTTCCCGTGTTTCAACGCCCTCTAAGACCGTCTTCTTATTGCTATCTTTGGCAAATTGAATCAATGCTCTCATTAAATGTTGCTGGTCAATATTGTTGGCTTGATTGAGCCATTCGATATCGAATTTCAAAACATTAACTTGGCTTAATAACTCTAAAGATAGCATGGAGTGAGGTGCCCCTATGTCATCGAGTGCCACAGATATGTGTTTAGCTTTGAGCTGAGAAACGAGTTGGGTTGAGAGATTTGCATCCTTGATGCAGGTATTTTCGATAATCTCCACGGTAAGGTCCTGACGCGTTGATAATAGCTCCAACATGTTGTTGCCATTGCCCTCTATTGCATGGGGGTCTAGATTAATAAACAGAGGTAATGAATGATCAGAGTGCTCGAGTTGGAATAGTTTGGCTTTCATCTCTATGTGTGAAAGCAAGTTAGTTTGGCTATGAAGTTGTTCGAAAATGACGTTTGGTGGTGTTGTTTGTCCTTGTCGGTCACGAAACCGTGACAGAGCCTCATAACCATAGATCTGTAAGTCAGCTGTATTGATTAAGGGTTGATATTCCGCGCTTAAATAAAGAGTGTCTAGTGCAATCATAGAGGTATCAGCTAGAACCAACGTTAACTTAATGTAAATAGTAATTATTCACATTATTGCACGTGAGTCTAAAATCTTTACATAGCCGAGGCTTAACAGAGGGATTTTTAGCCAAAATGTTACATAACCTTAAAATGGCAGCATCTGAGATGCTTACTTTTTAGGGCCTTCTCAAGAGAGGTTAGCCCTGTACTCGCGTTTAGTATTTGAAATTTAACTCCTGCGCGGAAAACAGTTCCGGCGGCTTGCCTTGTTTTATTTGATAGATCACGCGATAACTGAGCACCGCTTGCACATATTCACGGGTTTCAGTGAAGGGTATCGATTCAATGAACGTCATGACATCAAGCTTGCCTTCTGTCTGCTGTAGCCAACGTTTAACTCGATGAGGGCCGGCGTTGTAGGCGGCAGTCGCCAGCACGCGATTATTGTTAAACTGTTTGAGTAATCGAGCGTAATAGGCGCTGCCCAGACGAATGTTAGTCTCTGTCTGATACAGGCTACGTTGGCCTTTATACTTGAATCCCTCTTTTCTGGCTGTCTCTTTTGCTGTCGCTGGCATTAATTGCATCAGCCCTCGTGCGCCGACGCTTGAGGTTGCATAGGGATAAAATGCACTCTCTCTTCGGGCTATGGATCTGAGTTCATCTATGTTGACGTTTTGCTTCTTGCTCGCGTTGATAAAATCAGCATCAGCGGCGTAAGGGAACCTCAGTGTCATATCATTCCAAAGCTTGCCTTGAATGCTGGCCTGGACCCCGAGGTCATGCCACTGGTTTTCCAGTGCCAGTGTCGCATACTCTGTCTGCATCGCTTTGTTGTGACGGTTTAACATCTGTATCCATTCAGATCTGGCATCGATGATTTTATCGATAGCAAGCAGTTCAATGACCCGCTCCAATCCCGCGTCATCGTGAAGCCTCTCTCTTAATGTCCCGTCACTCACCGTGTCTATGTGTTCTAAGGTGAAGTTGACCTTGAGCTCGTTAGCTGCAGTAAAACCATAAAAGTTACGAAGTTGACTCAGCTGAGTTAACTTAGTTGAGTCAGTACTTTTGTCTGATGTAACGATTCTCGATTGCCAATATAACCATCTGGGATGAGTGCTTTTTTGTTCACTGAGCAGGGGTAAGAAAGTATTGACCGCGACAAAATCATTTTCACGTAACGCCCATCTCAACCTGGCTTCGATGAGATCATCACTGTCCAGCAGGGGAAGCATCGAATCGACAAAGTCTTTGAGTTTTACCTCTTGTTTTACAATCGCTCGCTTAATTAAGTAACGGCTGAGTTTTCGACCCTGATAGTCACTGAATCTATCCGCTTTTTGGTAGACAACATATAGCTTTACCGCTTGGTTAAGATCTTTTCTGGCTAGCTTTCTTAAGCCTGAAGCGACGATATCGGCATTTATCTTGGCTGAACCTTTATATTTTTTGGTATGTCTTAAACTTCTGGGGTCTTTGTAAACCGTCAGCAGTTTCTTCGCCTCTGTTTTATGTGTGGTGACCTTCTTTGATAAGTACTGCAGTAGTCCGTATTGGTTGGCATTGAAGCTGAGTAACATGCGTGACCAGATTAACTCTTGTGAACGATAACCGGCCTTCTCCCATGCTTTAAACAGAGGATCACACTCATCGGGGCGAGATTTTCCGTATAACCAGAGTGCTTGGGCTCCCTTAAATGCCGTTTGTTCATTGCCTTGAGAGAGTTGTGCACGATAGAAGTAGCACTGAAGGGCGGTGTTGTTTGGTCTGCTTGGGCTGATGGCTAAAAAATTTTGCCACTGTTTTCGTGAGCCCGCTCGTTGCAGGTAACGATATCGGGCCGTGTTATATAAAGGGGTCGCCTCAAATTGAGCGAGCTCCTTAAGTGCTTTATTACCCTTGTGGGTCAAAATGCTATCGATATCGGCATGAAAGTCGAGATAGACGGCCAAGGGGTAGTCGTCTAGCTGTGACCGCAATCGATTATAGGTTTTGGTCTTTTTGTCATCTAACGCTTTACGCGCGTCTAAATATCTCTGTTGATCTTGAGTATAGCTGCTTGAATGAACCGGTAAGGTGACAGTAATAGCCGTCATGGCCATTAAGGTCGTGACAATAGCGAGGGCACGTTTGCTTAAAATGCTAATTAACAACTTATGCATTTTGAATCTTCCTGTCTAATATCATTGCGTTT